>JBJERT010000059.1:0-1985 GCA_051882435.1 Faecalibacterium sp. | reverse complement strand
AGACCATGAGCGTCGAGCGCCGCCAGCTCATGAAGGCCTACGGCGCGGAGCTGGTGCTGAGCGAGGGCGCAAAGGGCATGAAGGGCGCTATCGCCAAGGCCGACGAGCTGGCGAAGCAGATCCCCAACTCCTTTATCCCGGGCCAGTTCGTCAACCCGGCCAACCCCAAGGCGCACTTTACCGCCACCGGCCCGGAGATCTGGGAGGACACCGACGGCAAGGTCGACATCTTTGTAGCGGGCGTAGGCACCGGCGGCACCATCACCGGCGTGGGCCAGTACCTCAAGAGCAAGAATCCTGAGGTCAAGGTCGTGGCCGTCGAGCCGGCTTCCTCTCCCGTGCTGAGCAAGGGCGTGGCGGGTGCCCACAAGATCCAGGGCATCGGCGCAGGCTTTGTTCCCGATGTGCTGGACACCAAGGTGTATGACGAGATCATCCCTGTGGAGAATGAGGATGCCTTTGCCGCGGGCCGTCTGGTAGGCCACAAGGAGGGTGTGCTGGTGGGCATCTCCTCCGGCGCTGCGGTCTGGGCCGCGATCCAGCTGGCCAAGCGCCCGGAGAATGCGGGCAAGAACATCGTGGTGCTGCTGCCGGATACCGGCGACCGCTACCTGTCCACGCCTCTGTTCGCAGAATAAAAAAGTTATCTGCCCCGGCAGTACGCAGTCCGTTCCCTGCGCACTGCCGGGGCGTTGTTATGGGCTGAAAAAAGCAAGATCAAAGATTTATTTTCAAAATCCTGCCGAAAATGGTCGAATTTGTCTCGTTTTTGTCCAAGTTGGTCTGGTATAATAAAACGGTGGGATTTTAGAGAATGCCTGCCGGGGAGGCAACTTTCTGGCGGGGCCGGAGCAGGCGAGGCCGAAAGTCGGGCCACCAGGCTCTGGAGGAAGGAAAGCGATGTTGACGGATAAAACGATAGACCCCTCGAACAGCCAGAAAACGTTGGAAACCGGCGCTGGTCTGCGGATCGTGGCGGCAGATGATGAGCCGCTGGCTCTGGAGCTGCTGCTGCGCACCATCCGCGCGGTGCGCCCCGACGCACAGGTCACGGGCTTTTCCCGGGCGGACGACCTGCTGGCTTATATCAAAGACAAGCCCTGTGACGTGGCATTTTTAGATATCCGGCTCCGCGGGACCAACGGCATCGAGCTGGCGGCGGAGCTGAAGCGGATCGCGCCGCAGCTCAACCTGATCTTTGTGACAGGCTACGACCAGTATGCGGTCGATGCGCTGACGCTGCATGCCAGCGGCTATATCCTCAAGCCTGTCACCTGTGCCAAAGTGGAGCGGGAGCTGGCGGATCTGCGCCACCCCTGCACTCCTACGCTGCTGCGGGTCCAGTGCTTCGGCAACTTTGAGGTGTTCGGCATGGATGGCAGACCGCTGCATTTCAGCCGCAGCAAAGCAAAAGAGACGCTGGCCTATCTGGTCCATCGCCGCGGCGCAAGCTGCACGGTGCGGGAGGTGGCGGCGGTCCTGTTCGAGGATGAGCCTTATGACGTCAGGAAATGCCAATATGTGCAGAAGATCTATTCTTCGCTTCAGGAGACTCTGCGCGCCGCTGGAGCGGGCAGTGTCCTCCTCAAGCAGTACAACAGCCTTGCCATCGACACCGCGCAGGTAGACTGCGATTATTACCGCCTGCTCCGGCATGATCCCGACGCGCTGCGTACATACCGGCAGGAATATATGAGCCAGTATTCCTGGGCAGAGGCGGAAAATGCCAGTCTCAGCGTGCTGGCTTCCACATCCGATTCGCTCGATTGAGCGCGAACAGCCCTCCTTGATGGAAGGAGTGTTGCACGCTGCTGCTCCCCCAGTCGCCTGTGGCGACAGCCCCCTCATGGAAAGGGCCTCGCCCTACTGCAACGCGGGCGCAGCCCCCGCGCGCGGGAGCGCGCAAACGCTGGCGGCCCGACTTCCGGCTCCCGGAAAACCTTCCCGCCCATCGCGTAGGCGATGGGCGCAGTAAAAAGTTTTTT
>JBJERT010000058.1:0-2003 GCA_051882435.1 Faecalibacterium sp. | reverse complement strand
GCGGGAGCGCGCAAAAGATGCCCGCCCAACTCCCGGCTCCCAGAAAACCCTCTGCAAAACGCGAATGCGTTTTGCGATTGAAAAGTTTTTAGGTTCCTTTTTTCAAAAAGGAACAAAACCCTCGTCCCCTGCGTCCCCCTTGGTGCCGCAGGGTATTTTTGTGTAAGCAGGTCACGGAAAACAGCGAAAAAAAGCGTATACTATCTTTTGTATAAAGCACCACGGCAGGAGGTCTGATCATGGCAAAGATCATCATCATTGGTTCCGGCCCGGCGGGCGTGTCCGCCGCGCTGTATACGGCCCGCGCGGGGGTGGACACCACCGTGCTGACGCGGGGCGGCGGCGCGCTGGAGCGCGCCGAGGAGATCGAGAATTACTACGGCTTTGACCATCCCGTATCCGGCGCGGAGCTGGAGCGGCGCGGCATCGAGGGCGCCAAAGCGGTGGGCGTGCGCTTCGTGGAGACCGAAGCCGTGGGCCTGACCTTCACCGACCGGCTCACGGTGGAGACGCTGGCGGGGGATTTCCCCGCCGATGCGGTCATTCTGGCTACGGGCGCCTCCCGCGCCGTGCCGCGCATCCCGGGCCTGACCGAGCTGGAAGGCCGCGGGGTGAGCTACTGCGCCACCTGCGACGCGTTCTTTTACCGCGGCAAGGACGTGGCCGTGCTGGGCGGGGGCGACTATGCCCTGCACGAGGCGCAGGCCCTGCTGCCGGTGGTCCGCAGCGTCACGGTGCTGACCAACGGCGCGGCACCGGCGGCGCAGTTCCCGCCCGAGGTACAGGTCCGCACCGAGGCGGTGGAGGAGGTCCTGAACGATGGCACCGGCCGCGTGGCGGGCGTGCGTCTGGCCGGCGGGGAAACGCTGGCCGCGGCGGGCGTGTTCGTGGCGCTGGGCGTGGCGGGCAGCACGGCGCTGGCCCGCAAGCTGGGCGCGGCGGTGGATGGCAACCGTATCGTGGTGGACGATACCATGATGACCAGCATCCCCGGCCTGTATGCGGCGGGCGACTGCACCGGCGGCCTGCTCCAGATCGCCAAGGCGGTCTATGAGGGCGCGCAGGCGGGCACCGAGGCCGCCAAGGCGCTGCGAAAGGGTGGTTTCTATGGCGGCTGAACGGCCCGAAGTGCCCTCGACCTGCCTGGCACAGGGCTTTTCGTTCTGGAATGAGCTGACCGCTGACCAGCAGGCCGCGCTGTGCCGCGGCACCCGCCCGGTGCGCTACGCCAAGGGCGCACGGGTCCATTCCCCTACGGAGAACTGCGTGGGCATCCTGCTGCTGCGCACCGGCCAGCTCCGGGCCTATCTGCTCTCGGAGGATGGCCGGGATATCACCCTCTACCGCCTGTTCGCGGGGGAGGTCTGTATCCTGTCCGCCTCCTGCGTGCTGGACGCGGTCAACTTTGACGTCTATATCGACGCGGAGGAGGACACCGAGGCTTACTGCATCGGCGCGGGCGCGTTCCGCCAGCTCATGCAGCAGAACGTCTATGTGCGCTGCTACGCCTATCAGATGACGACAGAGCGCTTTTCCGATACGATGTGGGCCATGCAGCAGATCCTGTTCATGAGCGCCGACCGGCGGCTGGCGATCTTCCTCACGGACGAGCTGGCCAAGACCGGCGGCGCCGACCTGCACATGACCCACGACCAGATCGCCCGCTATATGGGCAGCGCCCGGGAGGTAGTCAGCCGCCTGCTCAAGTATTTCGCGCAGGAGGGCCTTGTCTCTCTCTGGCGCGGCGGCCTCACCGTGCTGGACAAGCCCCGTCTTCAGGCGCTGGCAAGAGAGGGGCGGAAGCCGGAAAAGGGATGATCCCGCGTTTTTCCGGCTTTCTTGAAAGAAAGCCTCGGCAAAGAACTTTTTACACGGCCCACACCTGCGTGTGGGCCATGTTTTTTGCGGCACAAGGGCGCAGCCCCCGCGCGCGGGAGCGCGCAAACGATGCCCGCCCAACTTCCGGCTTCCATAAAACCCTCTGCAAAACGCGCATGCGTTTT
>JBJERT010000057.1:0-2029 GCA_051882435.1 Faecalibacterium sp. | reverse complement strand
AAAGCCTCCCTCATTGAGGGAGGTGGCATCGCGCAGCGATGACGGAAGGAGTATTTTGCCCCTCACCGTCACATCACATTGTGGAACACCAGCATTGCGATGCGGAAGTACAGGATCAGGCTGCACGCGTCCACGATGGTGGTGATAAAGGGCGTGGCCATGATGGCGGGGTCTGCGCCCAGCTTCTTGGCCGCGAGAGGGAGCATGCCGCCCACCAGCTTGGCCAGCACCACGCTGATGAACAGCGACACGCTGACCACGATGGCATAGCCCAGCACATTCTCGTACTGGCCCGCGTAGATGAACTGATACATAATATAGATGCGCAGGCCGTTGACGACGCCCAGCACCGCGCCCACGATGGACGAGACGCGCAGCTCCTTAAAGATGACTTTGAGGAAGTCGCTTGGGTCTACTTCGCCCAGCGCGAGGCCGCGGACCATCAGGGTGCTGATCTGGTTGCCGCAGTTGCCCGCGGTGTCCATGAGCATGGGCATGAAGGAGACCAACAGCGGCAGGCTGACAAAGGCTTCCTCGTAGTGGGTCGTGACCATGCCGGTGAAGGTGGCGGAAAGCATCAGGATGAGCAGCCACGGGATGCGCTGCTTGGCGTGGGTCCAGACGCTGGTGCCGAAATAGGTGGTAGCCTCCTCGGCGGGGAGAATGGCCGCCATCTTCTGCATATCCTCGGTGCTCTCGTCGGTCAGGACGTCGATAGCGTCGTCAATGGTGATGATACCCACGAACATGCCCTCGTTGTCCAGAACGGGCATGGCGGTAAAGTCATAGCGCTGCATCTCGCGGGCCACAAATTCCTGGTCGTCGGTGACCTTGACGGCAACGATGTTGTCGTCCATCAGGTCCTCGATGCGGGCATCCAGCCGCGACAGCAGCAGGCTGCGGGCCGACACGACGCCCTGCAGCCGGTTGCGCTCCACGACGTAGCAGGTATAGACGGTCTCGGCGTTCTCGCCCTGGCGGCGGATGGCCTCGAACGCCTGGCTCACGGTCATATCCCGGCGCAGACGCACATATTCGGGGGTCATCAGGCTGCCGGCGGAGCTTTCGGGGTAGTTGAGCAGCTTGTTCAGGCTCTCACGGGTCTGGCGGGAGGATTTTTCCAAAACACGCTTGACCACGCCCGCGGGCATATCCTCCAGCAGGTCGGCGGCGTCGTCCAGGCTCATCTCCTCGATGGCGCTGATCAGCTCCACGTCCGAAAAGGCGTTGACCAGGTCGTCGCGGGCTTCGTCGGACATATAGGCAAAGGCTTCGGTGGCAACGTCTTTTTTCAGCAGACGGAACACCACAAGGCGGTTGTTTTCGTCCAGCTCTTCCAGCAGCTCGGCCAGGTCTACGGGCTGGACGTCCTCGGTGACCTCGCGCAGCTTGACGTATTGTTTTTTGACCAGCAGCTTGAGCAGGCGGCTCTTGGTCAGCTTGTCGGGGTTGGCCTTGGCTTCCTCGTCGCGGGCTTCTTCTTTTTCGGCCTCGCGCACGTCCTGCTTCAGGTCCTCGGTGGCTTCTTCGTTCAGGTCCTCGGCCAGCTTCTGGCGGACCTCGGCGGGAATGTCGGCGGGCAGCTCCTGCACGGGCAGCGCCTGCTCGATGTTCTGCTCCTCTTCCGGCAGGAGCGACTTCTTTTCTTCTTCCATGACAGCGTACCTCCTTGTCTTTTCAAGTCAGGAGGATGCGCCGGGCGGCAGACAAAAAGCGCGGTTTCCCGCGCGAAAAGGGCGTTCTGGCCGCCTTCCGCGCGCACCGCGCCGCGCCCCTGCTCCGCCAGCCGGGCCTGTCAGCGCTCCGGCGGCAGATGAGGCGAACGCAGTTGTCTGGTTGTCCGGTCCGGTACATCGGTCCGTTGACTGTGATCCGGGTCCATTGTTCTGCGTTCACCTCCCGTTGTTCCGCATTGGCCCGCATGCCGCGGGTCTTATCGTTCCCATTATAGCGCCGCAAAAATTTGCGGTCAACCCCAATGGGAAAGATTGCTTAAATTTTACGGAGAACGGGGGTTTTGTTCCTTTTT
>JBJERT010000056.1:0-2035 GCA_051882435.1 Faecalibacterium sp. | reverse complement strand
TATTATCCCTGGAGCTGCGACCCGGAGGATGTGTTCACGGCGATCCAGCAGGATCATGTGAATTACTTCTTCTCGGATGTGCAGGTGCGGGGGCGCTACGCGGCCTATGCGCTCAAAGCCATGGCGCGCCGCGGCGTCACCCCGCAGATGGAGCCGCAGGACGCGGACATTCTGGCACAGGGCTGCGTGGATTTCGTCAGCTTCAGCTACTATTCCAGCCGGTGCATCTCGGCGCACCCGGAAAAGACCGGTGCCATGCAGACCACCAACGCGGCAAAAACGCTGCGCAACCCGCACCTGAAAGCCAGCGAGTGGGGCTGGCAGATCGATCCGCTGGGGCTGCGCATCGTGCTGAACAACCTCTATGACCGCTACCAGCTTCCGCTGTTCATCGTGGAGAACGGACTGGGCGCAAAGGACACCGTGGAGCCGGATGGTTCCATCCACGACACCTATCGCATCGACTACCTGCGGGAGCACATCAAGGCCATGGAACAGGCGGTCAATGAGGATGGCGTGGAGCTGCTGGGCTATACCACCTGGGGGCCCATCGACCTGGTGGCCGCCTCCACCGGGCAGATGAGCAAACGGTACGGCTTCATCTATGTGGATATGGAAGATGACGGTTCCGGTTCCAGGGCTCGCAGCCGCAAGGACAGTTTCTACTGGTACAAACAGGTCATTGCGACCAACGGCGAAGATCTGGGTGAGGCGTAAGTAGGGACGCCCCCGGACAGGGAAAATGATAAAAATAGATTGACAACCGGGCGTGCTTTTTCTTATGATAGAGAAAAAGCACGCCCGGAGGTTTTTTGTATGAATCTGCTGCACAAAGTGGAAGAAGCCATGATGCAATACGGAGGAAACTCCCGCCGCAGCATCGGCGAATTTATCCTGAAAGAGAAAAATAATCTTCACAGATACAGCTTACAGGAGATCGCAGACAAAACCTATACCTCCAAAGCCGCCGTGGTGCGCTTCGCGCAGGCGGTGGGCTTTTCCGGCTGGAAGGAATTTGTCAATGCCTTCACCGAAGAACAGTCCTATCAGGCGCAGCATTATACGGATATTGACGCCAACTTTCCGTTTACAAAGGACAGCCGCCGGAAGGATATCATCAATCAGCTCTGTTCCTTGCAGGTGGAAAGCCTGCTGGATACGGCCGACCTGCTGGACAAAGCCCCGCTGGATGAGTGTGCCGCCCTGCTTCTGGGCAGCCGCAGGGTCGCCATGTTCGGCCTGAACCCCAACCTTGCGCTAGCGGAGATGTTCAAGCGCAAAATGCTCAGCATCGGGCGGCAGGTGGAGCTGCCGAATCTCGGCGACGTGGGTCTTCTGGCCCATTCTCTGGACAAATATGACTGCGCCGTTATCATTTCCTATTCCGGCAACTCTCCCACCGGCGCGTTGAGCGTTCTGCCCACCCTGAAACAGCGGAATGTGCCGGTCATCGGCATCACCAGCGTGGGCGACAATCTTCTGCGGCAAAAAGCGGATTATACCCTGAGCATCTCGTCCTATGAGCGGCTGTACAGCAAGATTTCGACCTTTGGGACAGAAAATTCCATCCTGTTCATCCTGAACGTGTTGTTTTCCATCTGCTTTGCCGCCGACTATGACGCCAATCTGGAGCGCAAGATCAGCACTGCACGGGAACTGGAAGCAACACGCCAGACCAATGAGCAGACATTGAAAGAGCCCGAATCCTGACGGGGAAAGTTTGAACCGGATGATAAAAAGCCCCGTCTGCCTGTTGTTTTTCGCAACCGGCAGACGGGGTTTTTCATTTGTTGCCGCAGACCGCTCCGCTGCTTGAAAGCCCCACTGGGGCTTTCATTGCTCCGCGGCCGTAGCATTCTCATTTCCGAAGAAAACGAAAAATCCGAACCCTTCTCTTATCGAGAAAAGGTTCGGATTTTCATGGTCTGGTGCGGATAAGAGGACTTGAACCTCCACCGAGTTGCCCCGATTAGAACCTGAATCTAACGCGTCTGCCAATTCCGCCATATCCGCTTATTCTGTTTTTGTTTCGGGC
>JBJERT010000055.1:0-2036 GCA_051882435.1 Faecalibacterium sp. | reverse complement strand
GGCGCGGTCAGGTGGGCGGCAAGATACTCCTGCACGAACCGCACCGCCGTCAGGTCCGGCGTCCGGCGGCGCACCAGCCGCCCGCCTTCGGGCCGGAACCCGTATTTTTCCCAGAACGCCGCTTCGGCCGGGTCGGCGGGCAGCGGCGCGGTGAAAACAGAGGCCGTTTCGCGGTCGAAGCCGCCATAGCGGCGCAGCACTTCTTTGAGCAGATAGGAGCCGTAGCCCCGCCGCCGCCACTGGGGCACGATGCACAGCCCGCCCAGCGCCGCGCCCTGCGGGGTGGGGGTCAGCGCACACCGGCCGATCTCCTCCCGCTCCTTGCGCAGAATAAAGCCCTCTGCCGTGGCGTTCAGTTCCATCGCGGTCTCCTCCTGTTGCGGCGCGCGCCGTTTTGCTATACAATAACAGGGGAAGGCCCTGCTGTCAAGCCGCAAATGGCAGGACCGCATTTCACAGTTTCTTCACTGCGCCCGCGAGGGATTTTCACAATTTTTGGGTACAATACGATCAGCCCCCAGGGAAGTCCCCGGGGTGCCTGGCGTGACAGAAAGGATGGTCCTGAATGGAAAACGAGAACAAATGGGAATACGATTATTCCCCCTCTGATACTTCCCCCGGCGATACGGGATACAAGAACGTAGGCAGCAGCGGCAACAACGCCGCCAATCAGTACGCGGCGGACGGGATGACCACCGCGCCCGTTCCCACTCCGGCGGCGGACGGCGGAAATAACGTGCCGCCCTCCGGCCCGTCGGCCCCGCCGCCGAAAGGCGGAAAAAAGCGCCGCGGGAACGGTGCAAGGCTCGCCCGCAGCGTGGTCGCGCTGGTGCTGGCGGGTGCGATGGGCTTTTTGGGCGGCTTTGTCGGCGGAAAGATGTCCGGCGGCACCAAAGTCGTGCTCCAGACCAGCGACCGCACCGCGGCGTCCAGCTCCGGTACGGCCATCACCACCACCTCCACCGGCGGCAGCGACCTGAGCCTTTCGCAGGTGGCGGCGCTGGTCAGTCCCAGCGTGGTGGTCATCACGACCGAACAGGTGGTCTATTCCCAGTGGTCGTGGTATGGCCAGGGCCGCGTGGAATCCGGCGCGGGCAGCGGCGTTATCATCAGCTCGGACGGCTACATCGTGACCTGTGACCATGTGGTCACGGGCGCGTCCAATATCACTGTGACCATCGGCGATCAGGACTATTCCGCTGTGATCGTGGGCGAGGACGCTACCAGCGATATCGCCGTGATCAAGGTGGAGGCCACCGGCCTGACTCCGGCCACCATCGGAGACAGCAACGCTTTGGCCGTGGGCGAGGAAGTCGTGGCCGTGGGCAACCCGCTGGGCCGTCTGGGCGGTACCGTGACCAACGGCATCATCAGTGCGCTGAACCGCAGCGTTTCCATCCAGGGCAGTGGCTCGGTGCTGACCATGTCCCTGCTCCAGACCAATGCCTCCATCAGCCCGGGCAACTCGGGCGGCGGCCTGTTCAATATGGCGGGTGAGCTGATCGGCATCGTCAATGCCAAGTCCACCGATTCCGACGCGGAGGGCCTGGGCTTTGCGATCCCCATCAATGACGCCATCAAGGTGGCGCAGGAGCTGCTGGAGAATGGCTATGTCGCAGGCCGCCCCTATATGGGCATCACCTATCTGCCCGTGACCGATGCTTCCACCGCGCAGCAGCTGGGCGTGTCGGCCTATGGCATCTATGTCGTGGACGTGGTCAAGGGCGGCCCGGCGGACCGTGCGGGCATCCAGACCGGCGACCGTATCGTGAGCATCGATAATGCGGAGATCTCCTCCAAAAATGACCTCGGCACCGCGCTCCAGAAATATTCCGCGGGCGACACCATCGCGGTGGGGCTGGCCCGCAACGGCCAGATGCAGACCGTCCAGCTCACGCTGGGCGACTGGAGCGAGTCCAACCGTACTCAGAACAGCGCAAACTGAGCGTTTCCTTCCCTCTTTTAAGGATTTGAAAACCCCCGCTGGGCGCAGATCCCTGTCTGCCGCCCGGCGGGGGTTTTGTGTGTAGGTGGGG
>JBJERT010000054.1:4324-9854 GCA_051882435.1 Faecalibacterium sp. | reverse complement strand
CCGGTAGCCTGCCGCCGTCACGCGCGTCGGCGGCAGCAGGCCGATCTGGTCATAATAATGCAGTGTGCGCACACTGACCCCGCTGAGGGCACTCACTTCTTTGACTGTTCGCATTCTGGACTGTTCGCCTCCCGTCTGAGGATATCATACACTATGACGCTGCGGCAGGGTCAAGGGGATTTTATAAATTCGGGCAAAAAAATTCCCGCTCCCGGCATTCTGGGCAGCCGGAGGCGGGAAAGGGCACATTTTAGGGCGGTTCAGATCAGGCCCAGCTCGCGGAATGCGCTGACAACGCCGTCCTCATACACCGAGGGGCAGATGCGGTCGCTGAGCGCCTTGAGGCTCTCGGAGCCATTGGCCATGCAGACGCTCAGGGCCACAGTCTCGGCCATTTCCAGGTCATTGTCGCTGTCGCCGAAGCCGATGGTATCCGCAAGGGACGCCCCCAGCTCCCGGCAGATCGCGCGGATGCCGCTGCCCTTGCTGAATTTTCGATTGATGAGTTCGCCGTTCACGAAACCGCCGGAGAGCAGGTCCATTTTGCTCTGGCAAAAAACGAACTGGTCCTCGTATTGCGCGCGGGCCTCCTCCAGATCCGATTCCTTCTCGGCAATGTAGACGATTTTATAGATCGGCTGGCCCTGATATTCCTCCAGCGGGCGGATGGTCATGCCGTCTGCCATGGCCTTACGCCAGCGCTCGGCCTCGCTGTTGAGGGTCTGACCCGCGGCCTCGACCATCGGCTGGAAGCGTTCGATCATTTTCATGCCTCCAAAGGTCGCGTCCCGCGCTTCGAACGTACATTCGACGCCGTGCGCCTCCAAAGCCTTCCGAAGACCCGCGGCCTGTTCAGGCTGCATGGGCAGGTCCACCAGGACCTTGTCCCCACAGCCCACATACCCGCCTGCGCTGCACACGAAACCGTCGAAGCCATGGACCAGCAGCGGGCTGGCCATGCGGTAATTGCGGCCGGTACAGAGAAAGAGCTTGTGTCCATTGGCGCGGGCGCGGTGCAGCGCATCCACCACTCCGGCGGAGAAGTTCATTTCCCCCGGAATGAGCAGTGTTCCATCCACATCCAGAAAAATCAGCTTCGAGGTCATGCAAGGCTCCTTTCCGCCCCGGCGGGGCATGGTTTCTGTTTTTCGTTCAAATCGAGCCGCGCTCGACAACGGTGTACCCCATGGAGATCTGGCGCACCGGGCGTTCCTCGCCGCCGCGCTCTCCGATCATTTGCAGCAGCATCCGGGCCGCCTCGGTGCCCACCTGATCCTGATAGAAGTGGATCGTCGTCAGGCCCGGCTCCGCCACCGTATCCGCCCAGCTGTCGCCGATGCCCGCAAGGCTCACGTCCTCGCCCACATGGCGGCCAGCCTCCCGCAGAGCGCGGAGCGCACCCAGCGCCACGGTATCCGTCACGCAGACCACGCCATCCAGGTCAGGGCAGCGGTTCAGCAGGGCGGTCATGCAGTCATAGCCGCATTTCAGTTCAAAGCGCTCACAGCAGATAAAGGGCAGATGTCCCCCGTCCCGCCCGGCGGCATTCAGGGCCTCCTGGACACCCAGACGGCGCTCCCGGCCCATAGCGATATCCCGTTCCGGTCCGCCGATGTAAACGATTTTACGCCGCCCCCGGCGCAGCATCCGCTCGGTCAGCTCCCGGGTCGCGCTGCGGTCATCGTTATAGACACAGGGTACATCGGGGAAGCGCTGCCCCGTGACCACCAGCGGCACACGGCACTCCCGAAAGGCCTGCGCGTGGGCGGGTGTATACACAGTGCCCATAAGGATGATGCCGGACACATGGTTGTGCTGCATCATCGTCAGGTAGTTCAATTCCCGCCTCTCCTGCCACGCAGCGCTGCCCAGCAATACCATATAATTGTTGGCATCCAGTTCTCCCGAAATCCCGGAGACGATCAGGGCCACGGATTGGGAGCTGATGCTGGGGGTAATGACCCCGACCTGATTGATGCGGCCGGTACGCAGCGTCTGGGCGGCGGCATCCGGGCGATAGCCGGTCTGTTCCACCACCGCATGGATCGCGGCACGCTTTTCGGCGCTGAGCGAGCCGCCGTTCAGATATCGGCTGACGGCCGCATTGGACACGCCAGCCATTTTTGCAATATCACTGATGGTCATTTCGGACGCCTCCCTGCCGGATAGGATGTAATCCTTTTCATCCTTTTCTACCATTATTATAATTCTACCGGCAGGGTCCCGCAAGAGGTCTTATTCCCGGTTTTTTTCATAGCCGACACGTTGATTTTTATGAACTTTGTATAGGAGTTGTTCCAAAAGACTTCAAAATCTCACAGATCATCCTATTATTTGGAAACAGATGAAATCATATGGAAAAAGCGCCCATGGTACAGCCCCGCAGCAGCACACCGGCCAGCGCGATAAGGAGCAGCACGACCAGCACCGCGTGGTCGGCCTTTTGCTGTTCGCGGCGGTCCTTGCGCGGCGGAACGGAGCGCGTTTTGCCGCCGGAGGCAGATTTTTTTGCGGTGCGGGAGGCCGTGCCGCTTTTGCGCGGGGCAGAGGCCGACGAAGCGGAGCGCGGAGGGCTGCGGCGGGGCGCATTTTTTTCCGCAGGGCGGGCAGCGCGGGGCGGGGCCGAGGCTCTGGGCGCGGCAGGCTCCTGAACCGGCGGCGCAGCGTCTTCCGGTACAGAGGCTGTGCCGGAAGGGCTGGTCTTGCCGCAGCGGGCCAGAAACTGCTCGGCCTGACGATAATATTGGGCCAGCTCGCTCTCCCGGAGGGCGGACCCCGCATAGCCTTCCTCCAGCGCTTCGACCGCTTCATTGAACAAGATAGCGGCCTGGATGCTGCCCGCCCGGTCGGCGGCGTGGGCCGCTTCGTTGCGGGCAGCGCGCACCGCATTGCAGGCGCGCCGGGCCGCGCCGGGCCGCGGGGTATTGCCCAGCAGGTCCAGCGGGTGCGCGGCGTCCTTTTCGGGGTCCAGCAGGACACGCATGCACAGGGTCGTATCCAACTGCTGCCAGCTCGTGCGCCCGGAAAGATCGGGCAGGCGGTCGTAGTAATCGGGGCTTTCCTTTTTCCGCTGTTCCAGATAGTCCCGCAGCGCGTCCAGGCTGTGGGCGCCGGGTTTCTGCTCCCAGTGCCAGCGCAGCAGGCGGCGGCTGATCTCATCGCAGGCTGCCTTGATCTCGAATGCGGTCTGAAGATATTCTTCCGGCATAATTTCTCCTTTTCCTCCCGGGCGGGCTGGGGGCCGCAGCCGCCCGGACAAGCAAAGCGGAGGAAGCCTTCGCCTCCTCCGCTGCTGTTTCTTTTACAAAAAGAACTGGTAATAGACAAAGCCCCACAGCGCGATGCCCGCGCAGAGCACGGCGGTGATGGGCGGCACCCAGCGGATCAAAGCCTCCGCCATCGTGTCGCGGCGGTCGTCCTCTTCCTCCTCCTGCTCCTCCTCACGCAAAGGCTGAGCGGAAGGGCGGGAATGCTGCGGCTGTGCCGCACTGGGAAGCACACGGGTGCTGTCTTGGCCCGGTTCCTCCGGGGAACGGGCTGCCAGAGTCGGCTCCTGACCCAGCACGCGAGTGTCGCTGGCTCCCTGCGGCCGGACCGGCGCGTTCTCCTGCGGACGGATGACCCGCGTGGCCTCCTCATACGGCGGGCGGCGCACCGGATCGATGACCCGGGTCGGCTCCTCCTGCATCTGCGGCGGGAGCGTACGGGTCTGCTCGGCGGGGGCTTCTTCCTCGCGGCGCGCCGGCTCCTGCGGCTGGAGCAGCGTATTCAGCGCGTTCTGCAAAAGGATACGGTCGCTGCCGCATTCCGAACAATAGACGGTATCTTCTTCTTTGGGGTGGAATGCACCGCAGGCGCAGTACCAGCCATTGTCCAGGATCTGCGGCTGATACTTCATACCCTTGCGGTTCATGCGCGCTTCCAGAGCGGCTTGCAGCTCCGGGCTGAGGCGCTTGGGCGCGGGCAGCCGCACCCGCTTGATGCCGTCCAGATGGACGACCCGCTTGCCGTTATAGACATTTTTCAGCGAGACATCCACGCTTGTAATGGCCTTGGCGGTGACGAACACTGCGTCGTCCATGCCGAAGCTCTCTCCGGGCTGGACGTTCAGGCCGCGGTACTCAAAGTTATCCTCGCAGAGGATGACGCCGTCCGCGCCTTTGCACTTGAAATGGATCTCCAGAGCGGTCAGCGTGACGCGGGAGATGTTCTTAAAGGTCAGGCAGACCGCATGCTCCCCGCTGACACTGCCCTTGAGCAGCTCCACGCAGACGAACTGCACCGGACTGCCGGGGGTGTAGTAGTTGGCCCGGGTCTGCGCGACCGGTTCAAAATTTTCTTCCACAGGCACTCGCTCCTTTCTTCTCGGATAGGGTCTGTATCATTCTTCCGGCTTGGGCTCGTCGGGCAGCAGGTCTGCGGCTTCGGCGCGCTCGGCCGGTTCGGCAGGCTCCGCGGCCTCGGCGGGCTGGATGGTCGGCTCCTCAGGGGCGTCGGAGGGCTGCGCGGCAGGCTCCGCACCGGGCAGTGTGCCGCCCGCCATCAGGGTGTTGAACTCCTGCTCATTGAGCTTTTCGCGTTCCATCAGCGCTTTGGCCAGCGCGTGGAGCTGGTCGGAATGCTCGGTCAGCGTACGGCGGCAGGTCTCATAGGCTTCGTCGATGATATCCCGCATCTCGCCGTCGATCTCCGCGGCGGTCGTCTCGCTGTAGCCCCTGCCCTGCGCAAAGTCGCGGCCCAGGAAGGTCTCCTCCTGCGAAGTACCGTAGACCACGGGGCCGAGGCGCTCGGAAAAGCCGTACTTGGTGATCATCTGGCGGGCGATGTTGGTCGCCTGCTGGAGGTCATTGGACGCACCGGTGGAGATGTCGTCCAGAATGAGCTGCTCGGCCACGCGGCCGCCCAGGCTGGAAACGATATCCTCGAACATCTCGCTCTTGGTGACGTAGCTGCGGTCTTTTTCGGGCAGATACATGGTGTAGCCGCCCGCCTGACCGCGGGGGATGATGGTGATCTCATGCACACGGGGATGATGCTTGCAATAGAATCCCGCCACTGCGTGGCCCGCCTCGTGGTAGGCGGTGAGCTTTTTCTCCTCGGGGGTGACGACGCGGCTCTTCTTCTCGGGGCCGGCCATGACCTTCATGGAGGCTTCTTCGATATCCTCCATGGTGATGGCCTTGCGGCTGCGGCGGGCCGCCAGCAGGGCAGCCTCATTGACAAGGTTCTCCAGATCCGCGCCCGCGAATCCCGCGGTGCGCTGGGCGATGACCTTGAGGGATACATCCGGTGCCAGAGGCTTGTTTTTGGTGTGGACTTTCAGGATCTCCTCGCGGCCCTTGACGTCCGGCAGGCCGACGTAGACCTGACGGTCAAAGCGGCCGGGACGCAGCAGCGCCTTATCCAGGATATCCGCACGGTTGGTGGCCGCCATAACGATGATGCCGTCGTTGGCCTCGAAGCCGTCCATCTCCACCAGGAGCTGGTTCAGCGTCTGCTCGCGCTCGTCGTGGCCGCCGCCGAGGCCCGC
>JBJERT010000054.1:0-4224 GCA_051882435.1 Faecalibacterium sp. | reverse complement strand
GCGCCCAGCGAGTTGAACTTTTCGGGGCTTTTGAGGAACTCGACGACCTCTTTCAGCTCTTCCTTTTCCTCGTCCTCACCGGCAACGTCGGCAAAGGTCGCGGTCTTTTTGTTCTCGCGCTCGTCCTTGACCTTGGCGCGGCCCACATTCATGATGTTGCCGCCCGCGCCGCCGCCGCGCATCATCGAGAACAGCAGGAAGCCCGTGCAGCCCAGCATGGCCAGATAGAACAGGATCTCCACCCACGGGATGGTCTCCTTGAGGGCGGTGTAGTCGTATTCCATGGGCGCGTCGGGGTTGGCCGCATCATAGGCCGCGATGTAGTCCGACACGTCCTGAATGAACAGCGCCGCATAGGGCAGCTTGTAGCGCACCGTCACGGTGCCGTCGCTGTTCTGCACCGCAGCGCTGGAGGAGGACGACGAGGACGAGAACATCCCCGAGATCAGCCCTCCGCTGGGCTGCTGGACGGTCTGGGAAGCCGTATCCGGCAGGGGCACCGCCCCCTGCTTGAGGTTCAGCGTGATGATGCCGGTATTGCGGTCCAGCTGGAACGCCGTGACCTGAAGATTCTCAAAATAGTGTACCACTGTGGAATAGCTCATGGTGGAGCCGCTGGTGCTGCTGCCGGAGCCGCCCAGCACCGACCAGACCATCAGCACCGCGGCCAGAGCCAGCGCCAGGACCAGCGGATTGAAGCGGGGTCTCTTGGATTGCAAAAAAATCAACTCCAGTTCTGGTGAATTTTATCCGGGGCGAACGCCCGGAAAGAGGAACGCTCAGTGTTTTTCGTAGACGGCAGGCTTCAGCACGCCGACATAAGGCAGGTTGCGGTATTTCTCGTCGTAGTCCAGGCCATATCCCACCACGAACTCATCCGGCACCTGGAACCCCTCGTAATCGGGCTGGATAGCGGCGCGGCGGCGGGTGGGCTTGTCGAGGATGGCGCAGATCTTCACCGAGCTGGGATTGCGCAGCTTGAGCATCGGCACCAGATTGGACAGGGTGACGCCGGTGTCCAGGATATCCTCCACGATCAGCACATCCCGGCCGGAAAGGTCCTGATCCAGATCCTTGACGATCTTGACCAGTCCGCTGGAGGTGGTGCCGCTGCCATAGCTGGACACCACCATGAAATCGATGGAACAGGGAATGGTCACAGCCCGCATCAGGTCGGCCATAAAGACCACCGCGCCCTTCAGGATCGAGACCAGCAGCAGGTTCTTGCCCGCATAGTCCCGGCTGATCTGCGCGCCCAGCTCGGCCACCTTTGCCTTGAGCTGTTCCTCGGTGACCAGAACGGTCTGGATATCATCGTGCATACTCATGATTCTACTTCCTCCATGTTTTGCGGTTCGATCTGTAAGATCCATCTGCTGTCGGCGTCCGGTGCAAGGCCCTCGGCAAATCCTGCGCCGCAGACCCACAGGATCTCGCTCTCCGCGGCCAGCAGAGGCAGCGACGCCCTGCGCGGCGGCGGGACGCCCGCCTCGTTCATCCATTTGCGCAGCTCCTTGCCCACGCCCCGCCCCGCCGGGCGGTAATGGTCGCCGGGGCGGCGGCCGCGCAGGGACAGCGCAGGATGCAGTGTCACTATTCTAGCATAATCCGCTTGGTTTTTTAAGTCTTTTTTGTGAACGGCCTGTGTTTTTTCTTCAAAACCCGCCGGGAATACCCGCATCCTCAGCCGCCAGCCGCCCGGCAGACGGTATTCGGCGGTCTGGCCGGGAAAAAGCGGCCCCACGGCCTGCTCCGGCGGCAGGGTCTCCGGCTCCGGCGGGACATGCTCTTCCCGCCAGAAGACCCCGGCGTCGGCGCAGAAACGCACCCGGTCCGTGAGCTGTACCGCGCCGCTGCCGCGGCGGATCAGCGCGCAGAGAAGGCAGACGAAGCGTTCCTCTGCGTCCCGTTCCGGGGCGGTCAACTGGTGCATCGCGGCCTCAAGGATGAGCGGATCGGCCCCGCGCAGCGGCTCCAGCGCCCAGACGGGCTGTCCCGCCGCCAGAGCGTACCGCGCCCCGGCAGGCAGGCCGGGCCGCCGGGCCGGGAGCCGCGCACGTTCCAGCAGAACCTGCGCCTGCCGCACAAAGTAGGCGTCGGCGCGGGCGGCCTTTTCGCAAAAGCGGACAAGGTTGCGCTCCGCCGCGGCGTTGACGCTCTCCAGCGCGGGCAGAGCTGCGTGGCGCAGGCGGTTGCGGGCATAAGCATCGGTGGCGTTGGTCTCGTCCTCGACCCAGGTCTGGCCCAGAGCGCGGCAGCAGGCCTCGGTCTCGGCGCGGGTCAGGCAGAGCAGCGGGCGGAGATACCCCTCCCGCTGCGGACGGATGCCCGCGGCACCGTGCAGGCCCGTGCCGCGGGCCAGACGGAACAGCAGCGTTTCCGCCTGATCACTTCCAGTATGGGCCGTTGCGACGCGGTCTATCCCCTCGCGGCGCAGCGTATCAAAACAGCGATACCGGAGCTGACGCGCCCAGTCCTCCCCCGCATGGGGCGGGATATCCCCCAGCTCCGCCGCCCGAAAGACCCGCAGCGGCACACCCAAGCGGGCGCAGGCCCCGCGGACGAAAGCTTCATCCCGGTCTGCCGCCGCCCCCCGCAGACCGTGATTGACATGGCACGCACTCACCTTCAGCGCCGGAACGGCTGTTTCTGCCAGAGCCAGCAGCAGGCGCAGCAGCGCCATGCTGTCCGCCCCGCCGGACACTGCCGCGGCCACCCGGAGCGGCGCACCGGGGCGCGCCGGGGAGAAAAGAGATTCCTGAGCGCAAAAGGCGCTTACTTTTTGGAGGGCGACCTCAAATCCGTTTTGTGTATCCATCAGCGTTTGAAGTCCACATCCATAAAGCGGGTGTGGGCGCCATCCCAGCCCAGCGGGACCGTGCTGGTCTCACCGTGGCGGTTCTTGGCTACGATGCACTCAGCGGTGTCCGCGTCCACCTCCGCGCCGTCCGGGTTCTGGCTGGCATAATAGGAATCGCGGTAAAGGAACAGGACACAGTCGGCGTCCTGCTCGATGGAGCCGGAGTCGCGCAGGTCGGACAGCTGAGGGCGGTGGCTGGAATTGTTGCCCTGCTTTTCCACGGCACGGGACAGCTGGCTCAGGGCGATGATGGGCACATTCATCTCCTTGGCCATGATCTTGAGGTTCCGGGTGATGGAGCTGATCTCCTGTACTCGGTTTTCAGTGCGGTGGCCGGAGGTCATGAGCTGCAAATAGTCGATGACGATGAGGCCCACGTTCGGGCGAGCCGGGTCCTGATTGATGCGGCGGATCTTCGCCTTCATCTCGGTGATGGTGATGCCCGAGGTGTCGTCCATAAAAATGGGCGCGTCGTGCAGCTTTTCAGTGGCGAGAGCCAGATATTCCCAGTCCTCGGCCCGCAGGGCGCCGGTGCGGAAAGCCTGGCTATCGATGCCCGCCTCCGCGGAGAGGATGCGGTTGGTGAGCTGTTCCTTGGTCATTTCGAGGCTGAAGATCGCCACCGGGATCTTCTGCTGCATGGCCACGCGGGTGGCGATGTTCAGCGCAAAGCTGGTCTTGCCCATGCCGGGGCGGGCGGCCAGAATGATAAGGTCGCCGCGGCCCAGACCGGTGAGCACCGTGTCCAGCAGGCGGAAACCGGTGGGGATCCCCTTGTATTTGTCGGCGTCCGGGCCGCTGATCTTCTGCAGGTTGGTCAGGGTCTCTACCATGCTGGCCGAAAGCGGCGTCAGGGCGCTGGTGTCGCGGCCGGAACGGATCTCATAGATGCGCTGCTCGGCGTTTTCCAGCAGCAGGTCCGCGTCCGGCTCCTCGCCCGCGTCCTCCAGGATGTCTTTGGCGACGCCCATGAGCTGGCGCACAAGATATTTTTCCTGCACGATCTGGGCGTAGGCTTTGATGTTGGAGATGCTGGGCACAGTCTCGGCCAGACCCGCCAGATAGACCTTGGCCTCGTCGGCGCTGGAGAACACTCCCGCCGAGACGACGGAATCCAGCAGCGTCACATAGTCGATAGTCTGATCGCTGGTGAACAGGCGCAGCATCTCCGTGTAGATCTGCCCGTTCTGGCGGGTGTAGAACATTTCCGGCTTGAGCTGCTCTACCAGGTCGGTCAGGATATCGGGCTGCAGCATGACGGCGCCCAGCACGCTCTGCTCCGCCTGCATGCTGTACGGCAGGCTGATGCCCATGCTCTCAAGATTCAGTTCATTGGAATAGCGGCGTTCGTTTGGCATGGCGGT
>JBJERT010000053.1:0-9880 GCA_051882435.1 Faecalibacterium sp. | reverse complement strand
GCCTTCCGTCCAGCCAACAAACTCTCCCGCCCATCGCGGATGCGATGGGCGAATCAAAAAGTTTTTGCCCCGCTTTTTTCAAAAAGCGGGCGCTTTTCTGGTTCTCTTTTGGCGCCCAAAAGAGAACAAAAAAAACCTCACAGCTCCGCAAACGCCTTCAGGATGCGCAGCCCGGTGTCGCCGCTCTTTTCGGGGTGGAACTGGGTGCCGTAGACCTTGCCGGCGCGGACGACGCCGGTGACGGGGAGGGAATAATCGCTGACGGCCAGCGTGCTGTCCGCGCAGTCTTTGCCATAGTAGCTGTGGACATAGTACACATATTCGCCCTCCCGGATGTAGCGGAACAGCGGGTCGTCCCGCAGAAGATGCAGGGCATTCCAGCCGATCTGCGGGACCTTCAGGGTCTTGTCGGTCAGGTCCGGCTCCAGCGGGCAGACCTCGCCTTTGACGAAGCCGAGGCCCGGATGCTCGCCGTACTCATAGCTCTTTTCAAAGAGCAGCTGCATGCCCAGGCAGATGCCCAGCAGCGGCTTTTTTTCGGCTTCCTCCCGGATGACCGGCACAAGGCCGGTGGCTTCCAGCTTGGCCATCGCGTCCGCGAACGCCCCCACGCCGGGCAGGATGACCCGGTCGGCGGCACGGATGGCCGCCGGGTCCGCCGTGACCTGCGCCTCCAGACCCAGATGCGCGAGGCTGGAACGCAGGCTGAACAGGTTGCCCACACCATAATCAATGATCGCGATCATACCAGCAATCCTTTCGTCGAGGGGATCTCATCCCGGTGGGCGGCGTCGATGCGCACCGCCTCGGACAGAGCGCGGCCCGCACCCTTGAAGCAGGCTTCCAGAATATGATGGGTATTCTCGCCCGCGAACTGCACAAAATGCACCGTGGCGGGCACGCTGCGCGCAAAGCCCAGCCAGAACTCTTTGGCGCATTCCACGTCAAAGTCCCCCACCTTTTCGGTCTGGCAATGAACATCCCAGTTCAGGGTGCAGCGGCCGGACAGGTCCACCGCGCACAGCACCAGCGCCTCATCCATGGGCAGGTGGAAGCTGCCATAGCGGCGGATGCCCCTCATCTCGCCCAGCGCCCGGGCAAACGCCTGTCCCAGCGTGATGCCGATATCCTCGGTGGTATGGTGATAATCCACCTCCACGTCGCCGTGGCAGGTCAGCACCAGATCGAACCGTCCATGCCGCGCGAACAGTTCCAGCATATGGTTCAGGAATCCGCAGCCCGTATCCACCTGATAGCGGCCTGCGCCGTCCAGATTCAGCGTCAGCTCGATCTGTGTCTCATTGGTGTTGCGTTCCAAGGTCACTTCCCGCATGGCTCAATCCTCCAATATCGCGTCCAGCGCGGCCAGCAGCGTCTGCATCTGCTCCGGCGTACCGATGGTGATGCGCAGCCAGTTCGCAATGCGCGGCGTATTGAAATGCCGCACCAGCACGCCCTTCTGCTTCAACTCCTTGTAAAGTGTCTCCCCGTCTTTCCGTTCCGTCGAGGCGAACAGGAAGTTGGAGCAGCTGTCCGTCAGGACGAAGCCCCGCTTTTCCAGTTCCAGCGCTGTCCACGCGCGGGTCTCCATGATCTTTTTACGGGTCATGTCAAAATAGGCGGTATCCTCCAGCGCGGCCTGTCCGGCCCGGAGGGTCAGGCGGTTGATATTATAGGGATTCAGACTGAACTTGATCCGGTTCAGGTCGGCGATGAGCGCCGCGTTTCCCATCGTCAGACCCAGCCGCGCACCCGCCATCTGGCGGGACTTGGAGAAGGTCTGCATCACCAGCAGGTTGTCATACCGGTCGATGAGCGGTACACAGCTCTCACCGCCAAAGTCCACATAAGCCTCATCCACGATGACCACATTGTCCGGGTTGGCCTTCAGGATGCCCTCGATCTCGCTGCGCGGCAGCGCGATGCCGGTGGGCGCGTTGGGATTGGCAATGACGATGGTCTCATTCAGACCGTAATAGTCCTTTGGGTCGAGCGTAAAATCCGGCTTGAGCGGGATGATATGGCTGGGGATGTGCATCAGGTCGCACCAGACCGCATAGCAGCCATAGGTCACATCGGCATACGCCAGCGGACGCGCGGGGTCGCAGAAGGCCCGCAGCGCAAGGTACAGGTTCTCGTCGCTGCCGTTGCCCGGCATGATCTGGTCGGGCCGGAGGCCGAAGTGCTGTGCCGCCGTGCGCAGCAGCCCGGCACAGGCGGGGTCGGGATAGAGGCGGAGATTCTCCACCTCGGAGGCGTCCACCGCCGCCAGCACCGCCGGGGAGGGCGGATAGGGGCTTTCATTGGTATTCAGCTTGACATACTGCTGATCCTGCGGCTGCTCGCCGGGAGTATACGGCTGCAGCGCGGCCAGCGTAGGGGTAAAATAACGGCTCATGTGATCCAGCCTCTCTTTCTTACAACCCATACATTTTATAAAGCTCCAGAATGTTCTGACAGGTCAGCTTGTTCCCCATCATCTGGCGATAGGTCGCGCTTTTTTCACGGCCCGCAGCCCGCAGCTCAGCCATGCGCGCCGCGGCGCGGTCATGCTCGGTCTGCACAAAGGAGTGCATGGCCTCATAGGCGGCCAGACGTTCCGCGTCGGTCATGCCCGGCCCTCCTCGCAGCGGATGGTCACGCTGCGGGCATGGGCGTGCAGGCCCTCGCGCTCGGCAAAGTCCGCCACGCGGGGCGCAACGGCCCGCAACGCTTCGGGAGTATAATACAAAAAGCTGGACTTTTTGACGAAATCATCCACGCCCAGCGGGCTGGAAAAACGCGCCGTGCCGCTGGTGGGCAGCGTGTGGTTGGGGCCGGCAAAGTAATCGCCCAGCGCCTCGGGCACGCAGCGGCCCAGGAAGATGCTGCCCGCGTTTTTGATCTCGTTCAGCACACCGAAGGGGTCATCCACGCAGACCTCCAGATGCTCGGGCGCAATGATATTGCAGGCTTCGATGGCCTTGTGCAGGTCGGAGCAGACGATGATCTTGCCGTTGTCGTCCACGCTGGCCCGGGCAATGGCCGCGCGGGGGAGCTGGGGGATCTGGACTTCCAGCTCAGCCTGCACGGCCTGCGCCAGCGCCGGGCTGTCCGTGACCAGCACCGGGCTGGCCAGCTTGTCGTGTTCGGCCTGGCTCAGCAGGTCGGCGGCCACCCATGCGGGGTCACAGCCGCCATCCGCCAGCACCAAAATCTCACTCGGCCCGGCGATCATGTCGATGCCCACCTTGCCAAAGACCTTGCGCTTGGCCGTCGCCACATAAATGTTGCCCGGGCCAACGATCTTGTCCACCGCGGGCACGCTCTCAGTGCCATAGGCCAGCGCCGCCACGGCCTGCGCGCCGCCGGTCTTGAAGATACGGGTCACGCCCGCCGTGGCGGCGGCGGCCAGAATGACCGGATTCACCTTGCCGTCCTTGCCCGCCGGGGTGGTCATGACGATCTCGCTCACGCCCGCCACCTTGGCCGGGATCACATCCATCAGCACCGTGGAAGGATACGCCGCCGTGCCGCCCGGCACATACACGCCCGCTTTCTCGATGGGGGTATATTTCTGCCCCAGCACCACGCCGGGCTGGTCGTTCAGCACAAAATTTTTGTGCACCTGCTGGCGGTGGAAGGCCTCGATGTTGGCAGCGGCCTGCCGCAGCGTCTCCAGAAAATATTCGTCCATGCCCGCAAAGGCGGCGTCGATCTCCTCCTGCGTGACCTCGAGGGAGTCCAGCTCTGCGCCGTCGAACTTTTTCGCGTAGTCCTTCAGCGCCGCGTCGCCCCGGGCGCGCACGTCCGCGATGATGGCATCCACCACGTCCTCCACGTTCTTTTCCGCGCGCAGATCACGGTTCAGGATCTCCTCCGGCTTCAGGGCGTCAAATTCAAAAATACGGATCATTTTCCTTCCTCCTCCAGCGTGCGGCGCAGCTCCGACAGCATCCGCCCGATCTCACGGTGCTTGAACGAATAGCTGGCCTTATTGGCAATGAATCGCGCCGAAATGGGCATGAACTCGGTGACCACCCGCAGGCCGTTCTCCCGCAGGGTCGTGCCGGTCTCCACGATATCCACGATCACATCCGACAGGCCCAGGATGGGGGCCAGCTCGATGGAACCGTTCAGCTTGATGATATCGATATCTCGCCCGATGGACGCGTAATAGCTTTTGGCAATGTTCACGAACTTGGTAGCCACCCGCACCGGGCGGCTGGGATCGTCGCGGTAGTCCGCCGGGGCGGCCACGCACATCCGGCATCTGCCCAGGCCGGTATCCAGCAGCTCGTAGACGTCGGCGGCGGCTTCGGTGAGGATATCCTTGCCCACGATGCCCACATCCGCCGCGCCGTGCTCCACATAGATAGCCACATCGCTGGGCTTGACGAGAAAGTACCGGATGCCCGCGGCCGGGTTCTCCACCACCAGCTTGCGGGTCGCGTTGTAGTCCTCCGGGCAGCCATAGCCGATGCGGGCCAGCAGGTTATAGACCTTGTCGCCCAGACGGCCCTTGGGCAGCGCCACATTGAGCATCACACGGTCCGGGTGCTGCTGCTGGACCGGCGGCAGCGGCGCGCTGAGGCGGTCCAGCTCGTCCAGATAGACCGCGAAGCCGATGGCTCCCGCGCCGGGCGTGAACTTCTGCATCAGCAGGTCGTAGCGTCCGCCCTTGAGCAGAGGACGGGGCAGGCCCCGCAGATAGCCCTGAAAGACCAGACCGTTGTAATATTCCATCTCGCCGGTCAGGGTCAGATCCAGCCGGACCGAGCCGCCCGCCGCGGCCAGCGGCCCGGCCAGCGCCCGCAGCTCGGCGGCCGCGGCGCGCATCGCTTCCCCGCGGCAGAGGGCCTCGGCCTGTTCCAGCGTGGGGGCATAGTCGCCGCAGAGGGCGAGCACCGCGCCCAGCGCGTCGGCGCCCGCTTCGTCCAGACCGGCGGCCCGCGCCGCGGCCCGCAGCTCGTGGGCGTTTTTGGCACGCAGCTTTTCCAGCAGCAGAGGCCGCGCCCGCTCCGGCACACCCAGCGCGTCCAGCAGGCCCGCCAGATAGCCCATATGGCTGACCTCCAGCACCCATGGCCGCCCCAGCGCCGCCAGCGACTGGGCCGCCAGCTCCACGGCCTGGCCCACCTGCGCCTCGCCCACCGCGCCCAGCAGCTCAAGGCCCATCTGGGAGATCTCCTTGAAGGTATGGCTCTCCGCCGAAGGGCGGTAAACGTTCTCACTATAATAATATTTCAGCGTCTGGCCCGGCGCGGGCTGCGCTGTTTTGGCGATGGAGAGCGTCACGTCCGGCTTGAGCGCCAGCAGCCGCCCGTCCAGATCGGTAAAGGTGATGACCTGCTCCGAGGACAAAAAGCTGCGGTTCTCCTGATAAAGCCCGTATTCCTCGAACCGGCCCATGTGATATTTGCGGCAGCCCGCCGCCTCGTACAGCGCCCGCAGCGCAAAGGAGGCGCGCTCCTTGGGCTGAAGGTACGAAAGATCAAACTGCATCCGGTGTTCCCCCGTTTTTCCTGTTTCTCACACATCCGCACGGCCTTTTGCGTGCGGCCTCGCTCCCCCCGCACGGGGAGCAGCATCCTTATTATACTTTAGCGTGCTAAAGTTGTAAAGTGTAAAAGCGACAATGTTTTGATTTGATTATACCGCTTTTCTGGTGCGTTTGTACAGAGGCTGTTTTGGGGCGCAAAAAAAAACCGCGCCTTCCGACAGGGAAAGCGCGGTTGGAAATCGATAGGGTGCTGCCGCTCAGCCCAGCAGAGCAAGCACGCCTGCCTTGGGGCGGGCGCCGACGCTCTGGTTGACCAGCTTGCCGTTCTGGAACACCAGCAGCGTGGGAATGCTCATCACGCCGAACTCCCCGGCCAGCTCGGGCTGCTCGTCCACGTTGACCTTGCCGACCTTGACGTCCGGGCGCTCCTCGGCCACCTCGTCCACGATGGGCGAAAGCATGCGGCAGGGGCCGCACCAGCTTGCCCAGAAATCCAGCAGGACGGGCTTCTCGCTGTGCAGGACCTCGGCTGCAAAATTCTCTTTGGTGATCGTCACGACTGCCATATTGAAAATCCTCCTTGAAAGAATCACTTCGTTTTCTGATAGCATTAGTATACCCGCTTTGCGGGCGTTTTTCCGTGACTGCATCACCAAAAGAACAGGACCCGCACAACGTGCGGGTCCCGGCAGAACGCTTTTTCTCAAAAAAGGGACGAACTCATTTCCCCAGCATCTCTTTCGCCGTCTTTGCGATGGTGGCGGCGTCGAGGCCGTACTCCTTGAGCAGGTCCCAGGCGGGGCCGGAGCAGCCAAACACATCCTGCACACCGACACGGCGGACCGGAGTGGGCAGCTTTTCGGCCAGCAGAGAGCAGACCGCCTCGCCCAGGCCGCCGATGACGCTGTGCTCCTCGGCGGTGACGATCCGGCCGCACTCCCGTGCAGCCTTGAGCACCAGCTCCTCGTCCAGAGGCTTGATGGTGTGGAGGTTCAGCACACGGGCATGGATGCCCTCGGCGGCCAGCTGTTCGGCGGCCATGCGGGCCTCGTTGACCATCAGGCCGGTGGCAAGGATGGCCACGTCGTCGCCCTCGGTGATCTGCTCGCCCTTGCCGATCTCAAAGTGATAGTTCGCCGCGTCGTGGAACACGGGCACCGCCAGGCGGCCAAAGCGCAGGTAGACCGGGCCTTTCATGGCAAAGGCCGCCTTGACGGCCGCGCGGGCTTCCACATCGTCCGCCGGGCAGATGACCGTCATATTCGGCAGGCTGCGCATCAGGGCAAAGTCCTCGCAGCACTGATGGGACGCGCCGTCCTCGCCCACGGAGATGCCGCCGTGGGTGGCGCCGATCTTGACATTCAGACAGGGATGCGCGATGGAATTGCGGATCTGCTCAAAGGCACGGCCCGCGGCAAACATCGCAAAGCTGGACACGAAGGGCACATATCCCATCGTCGACAGGCCCGCGGCCACGCCCATCATATTGGCCTCGGCGATGCCGCAGTCAAAGTGACGGTCCGGGTAAGCCTTGCGGAACATGTTCGTCTTGGTCGCGGCGGCCAGGTCGGCGTCCAGCACCACCAGCTCGTCGTGGCCTTCGGCGGCCAGCTCCTTCAGCGCGTTGCCGTAGCCCTCGCGGGTGGCGATCTTTTTCATTTCTGCCATCTCAGTTGTCCTCCTTTACCAGCGCATCCCACGCGGCGTTCAGTTCCTCCATTGCGACGCGGTATTCCTCGTCGTTGGGGCCTTTGCCGTGCCAGTCCAGCGCATTGGTCATAAAGGAGACGCCCTTGCCCTTGATGGTGTTCATGATGATGCAGGTGGGCTTGTCGTTCTCGGCGTGGAACGCGGCCAGCGCAGCCTCGATCTGATCAAAATCGTGGCCGTCGATGGTCAGAACGTTAAAGTTGAAGGCTTTCATCTTCTCGTCCAGCGGAGCGCTGTTCATGACTTCCTCAATGGTGCCGTCGATCTGAATGTGGTTCAGGTCGATCATCACGCACAGGTTGCTCAGGCCGTAGTGCGAGGCGAACATGAACGCCTCCCAGCACTGGCCTTCCTCCACCTCGCCGTCGCCCAGAATGGCGTAGATGTTCACCGGCAGGCCCTTTTTCTTTGCGCCCAGCGCCATGCCGCAGGCCGCGGAAACGCCCTGGCCCAGACTGCCGGTGGACATATCGATGCCCGGCGTGCTGAGCATGTTGGGGTGGCCCTGAAGATGGCTGCCGATCTGACGCAGACGGAACATGTCTTCCATCGGGAAATACCCCCGCTCGGCCAGCGCCGCGTACAGCGCCGGGGCCGCGTGGCCCTTGGACAGCACCAGACGATCCCGCTCCGGCATCTGGGGCTGGGCAGGGTCGATATTCATTTCCTTGAAATAAAGATAGCTGAGCACCTCGGCGATATCCAGACTGCCGCCCGGATGGCCGCACTTGGCGCTGTGGGTCCCCTCGATCACGCCCATGCGGATGCGGCAGGCGTGCTTGGCGAGGTCGTGTTTTTCTGCATTTGTCATGATGGTCCTCCCGTATGAACCTCAGAATTTGCAAAGTACCTTCTTCGAGAACCTCTCTGAGCGCACCGCGGGCCGATCTTTGCCCGTATCCGCGCTTTCTCTCACTTTAATATTATCTATTCTGTGCAAAAACGTCAAGCTCCTTCGTTCAAAATGTACACTGCTGGGGAAAATTTGCTGGAAATGCCTCACTTTTTGTGGAAATTGCGCCGTTTTTGGCCGCAAAAAAGGCCGGGGCGACCGCCCCAGCCCTTCTGGATGAACGAAATCAGTGCTTTCCGCGCAGGAAATCCGGCAGCTCACGGCCCTGCTTGAGCCACTGGTGGTACTCTGCCGTCGCGGCAAAAACCACGTCGCCCGCGGAGTTCAGCGCAGTCTCCACCGAGTCCTGCACCACGCCGATGATGAAGCCCACGCCTACCACCTGCATGGCGATATCATTGGAGATGCCGAACAGCGAGCAGGCCATGGGGATCAGCAGCAGCGAACCGCCCGCCACGCCCGAAGCGCCGCAGGCGCCCAGCGCGCTCAGCACCGACAGCAGGATGGCCGCAGGCAGAGACACCTGGATGCCCAGCGTATTGGCGGCAGCCAGCGTCATGATCGTGATGGTGATGGCTGCACCGTCCATGTTGATGGTAGCGCCCAGCGGGATGGACACCGAATACATCTCCTTGTCCAGGCCCAGCTTTTCGCACAGGGCCATGTTGACCGGGATGTTGGCCGCCGAGCTGCGGGTGAAGAAGGCCGTCACGCCGGATTCCTTCAGGCAGCGCAGCACCAGCGGGTAGGGATTGCAGCGCAGATAGCAGAACACGATGATGGGCGCGACGACCAGCGCCATGAACAGCATGGTGCCCACCAGCAGCACCAGCAATCGGCCGTACTGGGTGAAGATCGCCAGACCGTTGTTCGCCACATTGGAGAAAACAAGTCCCATGATGCCAAAGGGCGCAAGGTTGATGATCCAGCGCACCACCTGCGACACCGCGTCCGCCGTGTTCGCCAGAAAGACCTTGGTGCTCTCGGCGGCCACCTTCTTCATGCCGAAACCGAACAGGCAGGCCCACATCAGGATGCCGATGTAGTTGCCCTGGATCAGGGAAGCAAAGGGATTGGCCACGATGTTGGCCAGCAGGGTGTGCATCACTTCGCCCAGGCCCTGGGGAATGACCTCGGCCTCGGCGGCCTGGGCCAGCACGATGGTCTGGGGGAACAGGCGGCTGCTGATGACCGAGATCCCAGCCGCCAGAAAGGTGGTGAGCATGTACAGCCAGATGACCGTGCCGAAACGGCGGTCCAGTTTGGACTGGCCCTGAGCCAGAGCGCTGGCCACGATGACGAACACCAGGACCGGGGCCACCGCTTTCAGCGCGCCTACGAACAGATTGCCGAACTCGGCGATCCAGCCCGCGCCGGGGATGAGCAGCGCCAAAACCGCGCCCAGCACAAGGCCGGTGGCGATGCGCAGGATCAGGCTGATGCTGTTGTATTTCGCCGCGATCGCTTTCAGAATCTTCAACACAAAACACTCCTCTTGCTCTGTCCGCTCATGGCAGACAGTTTTTTCTCTTTTCCTGTCTCTGGAAAAGGAACACCCATATAGTATAGCATACTCCCCCGGAAAAAGACAGCCTTCGGCAAAACTTTTTTGCCAAAGGAAGCGAAAACCGTTCTCATACAACGAACAGCTTTTCGGAACGCGGGCGCAGCCCCCGCGCGCGGGAGCGCGCAAACCTTTGCTCCCCGCCTGTGCAGATAAAAACTTGGCCAGCGCGTATGCGCTGGCCGTGTAAAAAGTTTTTTAGGTTCCTTTTTTTCAAAAAAGGAACAAAACTCAGTCCTCCAGATAGCAGATGCGCCCGCTCTCCACGCCG
>JBJERT010000052.1:0-9911 GCA_051882435.1 Faecalibacterium sp. | reverse complement strand
AGGAACAAAAACCCCCGTCCCCGTGCTTTTGTCCAGAGTATCCAAAATTTCAGCCCGCAGCGGGCAAACCTTTTCACAAACAAAAGAACAGCAGAGCATTGACACATTTTGCGCTTCTATGATAAAATATAACGAAAGAACTGGACAGGAAAAGGAGAAGCGCCATGCAGACCAACGCCAAGCGTGCAAAGCGGAAACAGCAGGTTTCCACGGGCATTTGCGTGGGCGCGTTGTTTCCTTTTTTCGGAGCTGAGCTTTTCCCTTGCCGGGAAAAGTTTTTTTTTGCCCGGACGCAGGCCGAGCGGGCCTGAGACGGGCGGATGGATCAGGAGGAAAATGCCATGCTTTTAGTCAACGCAGTCAACGCCGAGGGACGCCCGGTCGAGGTCTATATGTCCGAGGGCACGATCCGCGCTGTGGGTCAGGACCTGGCCGCGCTGGCCGGGCCGGAGGAGACCGTCCTTGACGCCGGGGGCCTGACCGTGCTGCCCGCTTTTGTGGACCTGCACTGTCACTGGCGTACGCCGGGCTTCGAGTACAAAGAGGACGTCGAGACCGGGAGCCGCGCCGCCGCCGCGGGCGGATATACGTTCGTCAACCTCATGCCCAACACCAAGCCTGTCTGCTCCAGCGCCGCGCAGGCGATGCAGGTGGAGCAGGCCGCTGCGGCCGTGGGCCTGTGCGACGCCAACCAGACCGTCTCCATCACCGCCAACTTTGACGGAAAGAGCATCGACCACCTCAAAACCCTGCCTTCGAGCGTCAAGTTCATCACGGAGGACGGCCACGGTGTGCAGGACAACGCCACCATGGCGCGGGCGTTCGCCATCTGCACCCAGCGCGACATCACCGTGATGAGCCACGCCGAGGATATGGAGATCAGCCCGTGGGACTACCGCCTGGCCGAGGATATCGAGACTGTGCGCAACTGCTGGCTGAGCGAATATTACCAGACCCGCCTGCATATGTGCCACGTCTCCACGCGGGGGGCCATCGAAGCGATCCAGATGGCAAAGCTGCGGGGCGCGCCGGTCACCTGCGAGGTCACGCCGCACCACCTGTGGTTCACGAACGACACCTGCGACTACCGCGTCAACCCGCCCATCCGCACCGCGGACGACGTGGCCGCCCTTGTGGATGCCATCCGCGCGGGCGTGGTGGACGCCATCGCCACCGACCACGCGCCCCACAGCGAGGAGGACAAGCTGCGGGGCATGGCCGGCATGGTGGGCAGCGAGACCGCTTTTGCCGTCTGCTACACCAAGCTCTGCAAAGAGGAGGGCCTGCCGCTGGAGCTGCTGAGCCAGCTCATGAGCGAGAACCCCGCCCGGATCCTCGGCCTGGCCAAGGGCCGCATCGAGCCGGGCTATGACGCCGACCTGGTCCTGGTGGACCCGGATGCGGTCTTTGTGGTGGATAAGGACCGTCTCCACTCCAAATCCCACAACACCCCCTTCGATGGCGTGGAGCTGACCGGAAAGGTCTGCGCCACCATCAAGGGCGGCAAGCTGACCTATCAGGCGGAGGACTGAGCGCCCTGCCGCACCTTATAATAAATGAAATGCCACAGACGAACAGGGAGGAAACAACAATGACGAACATGGATAAGCTCTACGAGGCCGTGGAAGCCCGCGGCCCGGTCTGCGTGGGTCTGGATACCGATTTCAGCTATCTGCCCGCCGATTTTGTGGACAGCACTCTTTCCCGGGGCGAGAACATCGTCCGTTTCAACAAAGCCCTCATTGAATCCACCAAGGCGGTAGCCGGCTGCTACAAGGTCCAGATCGCGTATTACGAGGCGCTGGGACTGGACGGGCTGCGGGCCTATTCCGAGACGCTGAAGGCTGTGCGTGAGGCGGGTATCCCCGTCATCGCGGATATCAAGCGCGGCGACATCGCAAAGACCGCCGAGATGTACGCCATCGGTCATTTCACGGGGGACTTCGAGGCGGATCTCGTCACGCTGGCACCCTACATGGGCCTGGATTCCATCAGCCCGTACCTGCCCTATGCGGAAAAGCAGGGCAAGGGCATGTTCGTGCTCTGCCGCACCTCCAACGGCGGCGCCAAGGACTTCGAGTATGAAAAGCTGGCCGACGGCCGCCACGTCTACGATCTGGTGGGCGACAAGCTGAACGCGCTGGGCAAGGATTATATGGGCGAGCATGGCTACTCTTCCATCGGTCTGGTCATCGGCGGCACCCATATCGAGGAGGCCACCGAGATCCGCGCCCGCTACAAGGACAGTTTCTTCCTCATCCCCGGCTACGGCGCACAGGGCGGCAAGGCTGAGGATATCGCCCAGTACCTGACCCGCGGCAACGGCGGCGTGGTCAACTCCAGCCGCGGCGTTCTGCTGGCCTATAAAAAGCAGCCCGGCGTCGCCTTCGATGAGGCCGCTTACAATGAATGCGTGAATATGAAGGAGGCTATCGCCCATGCGTGCAGCCTGCTGTGAGGCCACCGTCCTGCGCCACGAGACCGTGGCGCAGGATATCCGCCTGCTGCGCGTGCTCTGGCCGGACCGTGAGCATGCGCCCCATGCAGGCCAGTTCTTTACACTGCGCTCCTGGGGCGCGGAGGAAGCCCCCTTCCTGTCCCGCCCCATCAGCGTCCATAAGTGGGAGCCGGAGAGCCAGACGGTCGAGTTTCTGTATCAGGTCATCGGCGAGGGCACCCGCAAGCTGGCGGCGCTGAAGGAGGGCGAGACCTTCCAGCTCACCGGCCCCATGGGCAACGGCTTCGACGTGCCCGCGCTGGTGCGGCAGTACCGCAGGATCGCGGTGGTGGGCGGCGGCATCGGCACGGCGCCCATGTACCAGCTGGCCCGGGAGCTGTTCGCGGCGGGGGTCGTGCCGGATGTGTTCTTCGGCTTCCGTGATACGCCTTACTGCATGGAGCCGTACCGCTCCATTGCGAACCTCGTCAAGGTGTCCACCGATACCGGCGCGGTGGGCTTCCACGGCTTTGTGACCCAGCTATATGACCCGGCCGATTACGACGTGGTGCTGGTGTGCGGCCCCACGGTCATGATGCGCAACGCGGCGCGCCTGTGCGCCGAAAAGGGCACGCCCTGCTTTGTCAGCCTGGAAAAGAAGATGGCCTGCGGCATCGGCGCATGCCTGGGCTGCACCTGTGAGACGAAGAGCGGCGAGGGCAAGAGCGTGTGCAAGAACGGCCCGGTCTTTGACGCGGCGGAGGTGTTCTGATGGCAAATTTACAAACAGATCTGCTCGGCTTTGTGATGAACAGCCCCATCATCGGCGCATCCGGCACCGTGGGCTACGGGGTGGAATATGAGGAGCTGGCCGACTTCTCCAAGATCGGCGGCATCTCCGGCAAGGGCCTGACCCTGCACGGCCAGTATGGCAACAAGGGCGAGCGCCTGTGGGAGACGCCCTCCGGCCTCATCAACAGTATCGGCCTGCAGAATCCCGGCGTGCAGCACTTTATTGACGTGGAGCTGAACGAGATGCTGGAGCTGAAGCAGAAGTACGGCACGGTCACGATCGCGAATCTGGGCGGCCACAGCGAGGAAGAATACGTCGAGGGCGCGGCGCTGCTCAGCGAGAGCGCGGTGGATATCGTGGAGCTGAACATCTCCTGCCCCAATGTCAAGGTGGGCGGCATGGCCTACGGCGTCAAGGCCGAGGCCGCGGGCGAGGTGGTGCGCATGGTGCGCGCGGCCTGTAAGAAGCCCCTGATGGTCAAGCTCAGCCCCCAGGCGGAGAACATCCCGGAGATGTGCCGCGCGGTGGAGGCCGCGGGCGCGGACGCCATCAGCCTGACCAATACCTTCCAGTCCTGCGCCATCGATCTGGAAAAGCGCCGCCCGGTGTTCGACAACATTTTTGCGGGCCTGTCCGGCCCGGCGGTGCGCCCCATCGCCCTGCGCATGGTCTGGCAGGCCGTGGGCGCCGTGAAGATCCCGGTGGTGGGCCTGGGCGGTATCGCTACCGGCCGCGACGCGCTGGAGTTCATCATGGCGGGCGCGGCGGCAGTGCAGGTGGGCGCGGCCAACTTTGCCAATCCCCGCGCCATGGAGACCATCGCCGACGAGATGGCCCAGTGGATGGACGCCCACGGCGTGAAAACGCTGGATGAGATCCGCGGCTGCGCGCGCTGAGCTGTGCATAAATTATCTCATATTCCCATTATATACGCATATCACAAAAATTTACGAATAAATTTGCGTTTCTGCCCAAAGCGTGATACAATACCGCTTGAAGCACGATCCAATACGGAATCATAAGAGAGGGAGAAGTACAATGAGTGAAGCAATCGAGATCCTGAAGAGCTGCGACGCATTTCTGGAGGGGCACTTCCTGCTGTCCTCCGGCCGTCATTCCAGCGCCTACTGCCAGATGGCCTATCTCCAGCAGTACCCCGACCGCTGCGCCGAGGTCATGAAGCCGGTGGCCGACAAGCTCAGGGAGATGGATGTGGACGTGATCGTCGGCCCGGCCATGGGCGGCATCGTCTACGCCTACGAGCTGGCCCGTCAGACCGGCAAGCGCGCTATCTTCACCGAGCGCGTGGACAACGTGATGACCCTGAAGCGCTTTGCCATCCAGCCGGGTGAGAAGTGCATCATCGCCGAGGACGTCGTGACCACCGGTATCTCTTCGCTGGAGACCAAGCGGGTCATCGAGGAGGCCGGCGGCATCTGCCTGGGCATCACCTGCGTGGTGGACCGCACCAAGCCCGAGGCCCCGTCTCCCATCCCCATCCTGGCCAGCGCGCTCAAGCTGGACCTGCCCAACTACGCCCCGGAGGAGTGCCCCATCTGCAAGGAGGGCAAGCTGCCGCTGGTACACCTGGGCAGCCGCAAGATGAAGCAGGAAGCCAAGCAGACCCTGTGATTCCCGCACTCCAAGCTGTGTTGAAATGAGGGATAGTATGAACGCATATCTTCTTTTGGCGAACGGCATGGTCTTTGCGGGCCAGTCGGTGGGCGCCGAGGGCGTCACCGTGGGCGAGGTCGTGTTCGCCACGGGCATGGTGGGTTTTCAGGAGACGCTGACCGACCCCAGCTATTATGGTCAGATCATCACCCAGACCTACCCGCTCATCGGCAACTACGGCATGAACCGGCAGGACATGGAGTCTGACCGCATCTGGGCACGGGGCTACATCGTGCGCGAGGCGTGCCGGACCCCGTCCAACTGGCGCTGCGAGGAAACGCTGGACAGCTTTCTAAAGAAGAACAACACCATTGGCATCGAGGGTGTGGATACCCGCCACCTGACCCGCATCATCCGCGAGAGCGGCGTCATGAACGGCGCGATCCTGACCACCTTCGACCCCGCCGACCCCGCCAACGCGGAGCAGACCGAGGCCCTGCTGGCTCAGATCCGCGCCTACGCCGTGACCGACGCGGTGAAAAGCGTCACCTGTGCCGCGCCGGAGGTCTATAACCCCCAGGGCGAGACCCACATCGTGCTGATGCACTACGGCTGCAAGCGCAACATCGTGCGCTGCCTGACCAAGCGCGGCTGCAAGGTGACGGTCATGCCCGCCTTTTCCACGGCGGAGCAGGTGGCTGCCCAGCACCCGGACGGCATCATGCTCTCCAACGGCCCCGGCGACCCTGCCGAGCCGGTGGAGGTCATCGAGAACCTGAAACAGATCTTCGGGCTGGGCGTCCCCACCTTTGGCATCTGCCTGGGGCACCAGCTTTCCGCTCTAGCCGCGGGCGCCCGCACGGTCAAGCTCAAGTACGGCCACCGCGGCGCCAATCAGCCTGTGACCGATTTCGCCTCCGGCCGCACTTTTATTACCAGCCAGAACCACGGCTACGCAGTGGTGGGCGAGGAGCTGCCCGCCGAGATGGGCGAGGTGGCGCAGGTGAACGCCAACGACGGCACCTGCGAGGGCATCCAGTATAAAAAATGGAACTGCTTTACCGTCCAGTTCCACCCGGAAGCGAACGGCGGCCCCAAGGATACCGAGTTCCTGTTCGACCGCTTCCTGAACAATGTCAAGACCGCAAAGGAGGCGCGCTGAAATGCCAAAGGACCCGAGAATCAAAAAGGTGCTGGTCATTGGCTCCGGCCCCATCATCATCGGTCAGGCGGCGGAGTTCGACTATTCCGGCACTCAGGCCTGCCGCGCGCTGAAGGCGGAGGGCATCGAGACCGTTCTGCTCAACTCCAACCCCGCTACCATCATGACCGACCCCGACGTGGCCGACCATGTGTATATCGAGCCGATGACGCTGGAGGTCGTCGAGCGCATCCTGGATATCGAAAAACCGGACTCCGTGCTGCCGAACCTCGGCGGCCAGATGGGACTGAACCTCTCCATGGAGCTGGCCCGCTCCGGCTATCTGGACAAGACCGGCATCCGTCTGCTGGCCTGCAAGCCGGAGACCATCGACCGCGCCGAGGACCGCGAGCTGTTCAAGGAGACGATGGAAAAGCTCCACCAGCCCATCATCCCCTCCGAGGTCGTGGAGACGCTGGAGGATGCGCTGGCCTGCGCCGACCGCATCGGCTACCCCGTCATCGTGCGCCCGGCCTTTACCATGGGCGGCACCGGCGGCGGCATCTGCGAGGACCGCGCCAAGCTCATCGAGATCGGCACCAATGGTCTGCGTCTGTCGCCCATCCATCAGATCCTGGTGGAAAAGTGCATCGCGGGCTGGAAAGAGATCGAGTATGAGGTCATGCGGGACCACAAGGGCAACGTCATCACGGTCTGCAATATGGAGAATCTGGACCCTGTGGGCATCCACACCGGCGATTCGGTGGTCGTGGCGCCCTCCCAGACTCTGACCGACTACGAATACCAGATGCTGCGCACCGCCGCGCTGGATATCATCACCGAACTGGGCATCGAGGGCGGCTGCAACTGCCAGTTCGCGCTCAAGCCGGACAGCTTTGACTATGCGGTCATCGAGGTCAACCCCCGTGTGTCCCGCTCCTCGGCGCTGGCCTCCAAAGCCACCGGCTACCCCATCGCCAAAGTGGCCACCAAGATCGCCATCGGCTATACGCTGGATGAGATCACCAACGACGTCACCGGCAAGACCTGCGCCTGCTTCGAGCCTGCGCTGGACTATATCGTGGTCAAATATCCGAAGTGGCCCTTTGACAAGTTCGTCTACGCGGACAAGTCTCTGGGCACCCAGATGATGGCCACCGGCGAGGTCATGAGCATCGGCAACAGCTTCGAGGCCGCCATGATGAAGGCCGTCTCCTCCATCGAGCTGGGCATGGATACCCTGACTCACAAGCCCTTTGAGGAGCTGACCGACGACGAGATCGTGCGGCATCTGTATGTGCAGGACGCCGAGCGGGTGTTCTGCGTTTATGAGGCGCTCAAACGCGGCATCGACCATGAGACCATCTATAAGATCACCAAAATCGACTGGTGGTTCCTGGACAAGATGCAGCATCTGGCGGACCTGGAGATGGGCCTGTCCCGCTGCCGCGGTGTGCTGAGCGAGGCGCAGTATAAGGAGGCCAAAAAATACGGCTTCCAGGATAAGACCATCAAGCGTCTGGCCCAGGTGGAGACGCTCCCGGTGGAGAACTACCGTGCGGGCTTCAAGATGGTCGACACCTGCGCCGCCGAGTTCTCGGCCAACACGCCCTATTTCTATTCGACCTATGACGGCGACAACGAGGCCGCCGAGTTCATTGCCGCCCGCGAGGCTCAGAACGCGGACCAGCCGAAGAAAAAGAAGATCCTCGTGTTCGGCTCCGGCCCCATCCGCATCGGACAGGGCATCGAGTTCGATTACTGCTCGGTGCACTGCGTCTGGACCCTGAAAAAGCATGGCTGCGAGGCCATCCTCGTCAACAACAACCCGGAGACGGTCTCCACCGACTTCGACACCGGCGACCGCCTCTATTTTGACCCGCTGAACCCGGAGAGCGTGGACAATATCATTGCCACTGAAAAGCCGGATGGCTGTGTGGTCCAGTTCGGCGGCCAGACGGCCATCAAGCTGGCCAGACACATGGATGAGATCGGCCTGCCCATCCTCGGCACCCCGGCGGATGCCATCGATGAGGCCGAGGACCGCGAGCGCTTCGACGAGCTGCTGGAGCGCTGCGGCATCCCCCGCGCCCCCGGCCGCACTGTCTTTAATCTGGAAGAAGCGCTGGCCGCAGCGGATGAGATCGGCCTGCCGGTGCTGATGCGCCCCTCCTACGTTCTGGGCGGCCAGAATATGATCGTGGCCTATACCCGGGCGGATATCATCGAGTATATGGGCGTCATCACCGAGCATGTGGACATGGATCACCCGGTCCTGCTGGACAAGTATGTGCAGGGTACCGAGTGCGAGGTGGACGCGATCTGTGACGGCGAAAACTTCCTTATCCCCGGCGTGATGGAGCAGGTGGAACGCACCGGCGTACACTCCGGCGATTCTATCTGTGTGTATCCGGCCCAGCATCTGACCCAGAAGGAGATCGACACCATGGTCGATTATACGGGCCGCTTTGCCCGGGAGCTGAAGGTCGTGGGCCTGGTCAATGTGCAGTACGCCGTCTCCCATGGTAAGGTGTACGTCATCGAGGTCAACCCCCGCTCCTCGCGTACCGTGCCGTATATCTCCAAGGTCACCGGCGTGCCCATGGTGGATCTGGCGGTGCGCTGCTGCCTGGGCGAAAAGCTGACTGATATGGGCTACGGCACCGGCCTGCACCCCAACGCGCCCTATATCGCGGTCAAGGTGCCGGTGTTCAGCTTCGAGAAGCTGCACGGCGTGGATACCCAGTTCGGCCCCGAGATGAAGTCCACCGGCGAGGTGCTGGGCATCGCGCCCAACTACCATGACGCGCTGCTCAAGGGCCTGATCGGCGCGGGCTATACCTTCAAGACGCCCGGCCCCGCAAGCTGCTGCATCTTCACGGTGAAGGACAGCGACAAGCCGGAATTTGTGGATATCGCGTGGAAGCTCAAGAGCATGGGCTACAAGCTCTATGGCACCTCCGGCACCTGCGCATGGCTGAACAAGCATATGGTGCCCTGCAATGAGGTGCGCAATATGTCCGGCGAGTCGCCCAATATCGTGGACCTGCTCCAGAGCGGTCTGGTGGATTATGTATTCTCTACCAGCGCCAAGGGCCGCGACCCGCATCGGGACTCGGTGCGCCTGCGCCGCAAGGCCGTGGAGCTGAGCATCCCCTGCATCACGGCCGTGGATACCGCCAACGCTCTGGTGGACTGTCTGCGCAGTGAACACAGCCTGAAAAACGTCGAACTCATCGATATTGCGACGCTTTATCAGAAAAATTGAGGTTCGTGCGCGATTTGCGCTGTTTCGTGCGCAAGCTCTCGTAATGCAGGCTTGCTTTTGCTATACTCATCCACGCAAAATTTGCCAAAAGACGTTACTTTTGGACGTTCCAGGAGGATATCGATACATGACCCGTTCGCAAATGATCGAAACTGTGGCCCGCAAGACCGGCTTCCCGGAGGCGCAGGTCGAGACGACGATGGATGCAATGTTTGACCAGATCGCCGACTGCCTGCGCGCAGACGAAAAGGTGACCATCGCAGGCTTTGGCCGCTTTGAGATGCGCCCCCGCAAGCCGAAGGCATATACCAACCCCAAGACCAAGGTCTCCAGCCGTCTGGAGTCCACCTCCATCCCCGGCTTCAAGGCCAGCGGCCGCTTCAAGCAGAAGCTCGAGGCCGGCCGCGGGGATCTGAAGGCCATGGAGGAGACTGCCTGACCTTCCGTAGCCAGCAAAAAATCTGCCGCGCGAGCCGCGCACCGGATGCAACGGTGTGCGGCTCGTTTTTTACGGGGGATCTCCCGCTTTCTTGAAAGAAAGCGGGGCAAAGAACTTTTTACACGGCCAGCGTATCCACGCTGGCCAAAGCAGGCTGTAAGTCCGCGCCAGATGTTCACTTTTCTGCTGACAATCCAATGATTTCATGGTATACTATAA
>JBJERT010000051.1:0-2073 GCA_051882435.1 Faecalibacterium sp. | reverse complement strand
AGCTTGCAGAACTCCTTCCGTCATCGCTCCGCGATGCCACCTTCCTCAAGGAGGGAGGCTTTGGTGCAATCGGGAATTTTCGCGTTATTTTATTGTGCTGCTATAAATTGTGAGGTCGTATCAGACGCCCGAATAGGCAGAGAAGCCGCCATCCACAGCCAGACAGATGCCGGTGATAAAACCTGCCGCGTCGTTGTTCAGCAGGAACAGCAGCGCGCCGACCAGATCCTTTTCGCTGTCGCCGAAGCGGCCCATGGGCGTGGCCGCCAGAATCTTCTGGGTGCGCTCGGTGGGGGTCCCGTCCTCGTTGAAGAGCAGGCGGGCGTTCTGTTCGCTGGCAAAGAAGCCGGGGGCAATGGCGTTGACCCGGATGCCTACCTTGCTGAAATGTACCGCCAGCCACTGGGTAAAGTTGGTGACTGCCGCCTTGGAGCCGGAATAGGCGGGGATCTTGGTCAGCGGGCGGTAGGCGTTCATGCTGGAGATGTTCAGGATGTTGCAGCCGGGACGCCCCACCATCTGGCGCGCGAACGCCTGTGTGGGCAGCAGAGTGCCGATCCAGTTCAGGTTGAATACCATCTCCACGCCGCTCTCGTCCAGGTCAAAGAAGGTCACAGTGTCGCCTTCCAGGTCGCTCATCTCAAAGTATTCCTTGTCCGTGTTGGCCCGGGGATTGTTCCCGCCTGCGCCGTTGATCAGGATATCACAGGGACCAAAGTCGGCTGCCACGTCCTCGGCAACCGTAAAACAGTTGGCCTTGTTCATTACATTGCAGGTGTAGCCCTTGGCCGTGCCGCCCTCCGCGGCGATCTCATTGGCCAGAGCATTGAGTTTGTCCATGTTGCGCCCCAGCAAAGCGACCTTTGCCCCCGCACGGGCCAGTGCTTTGGCAAAAATAGAGCAGAGCGTGCCGCTGGCTCCCGTCACAACGGCTACTTTTCCGGTCAGATCCGTGTTCAACACATTCTGTTTCATAAGTGATCTCCTTCCTTTTTTACAACGGGATGATGTTTTCAGTATATCGAAAAACAAGGCGGGATACAAGAATTTTCTTGCGTGAAAGTAGGAAAGATTTATGCTCTTGCCGCCCCATCATTTGCCCAGCTGCCAGAAGGCTACCGCGCTGGCCGCAGCAACGTTGAGCGAATCTACTCCGTGGGACATGGGGATGCGTACCGTGTAGTCGCAGGCGGCGATGGTCTCGTGTGCCAGCCCGTCGCCCTCGGTGCCCAGTACGATGGCGAGCTGCGGTACAGTGGTCAGTTCCGGGTCGTCGATGGAAACGGAACGGTCGCTCAGCGCCATGGCGGCAGTCTGGAAGCCCAGCGCGTGGAGCTGCGCCATCCCGTCGCCTGGCCAGTCAGCGGCGCAGGAGCCGATCTGTGTCCATGGTACCTGGAACACGGTCCCCATGCTTACCCGTACCGCGCGGCGGCATAGTGGGTCGCAGCAGGTGGGAGTGGTAAGCACTGCGTCCATGTTCAGCGCCGCTGCGCTGCGGAAGATGGCGCCGATGTTGGTGGAGTCCACGATGCCTTCCAGAACAGCCACACGTCTCGCACCGCGGCAAAGCTGTTCTACACTGGGCAGCACTGGCCGCCGGAATGCGCACAATACCCCCCGCGTCAGCTCAAAACCAGTCAGAGCGGCCAGAACTTCGCGGTCGGCGGTATAGACGGGAAGGTCGCCGCAGCGGGCCAGAAGCGCGGCGGCAGGGCCTACGATCTGGCGGCGCTCCATCAGCAGGGAAAGCGGCTGATAGCCTGCGTCCAGCGCCCGGGAGATGACCTTGGGGCTTTCGGCAATAAAGATCCCCTTTTCCGGTTCCAGACGGCTGCGCAGCTGCGCCTGCGTCAGCCGGGCGTAGACGTCCAGCTCCGGCGCGGACAGGTCTGTGATCTCAATGATATTTGGCATGTGCGGCATTGCTCCTTTTTGCGGGTGGATTTGCCCCAGTATAACATATTACCTTATAGAATGCAAAAGAGAGACGATTTTCCCGCTTTTTGAAAAAAGCGGGGCAAAAACTTTTCACTGGCAAGCCGCATCCGCGGCTTGCAAAAGGTTTTATGG
>JBJERT010000050.1:3779-10030 GCA_051882435.1 Faecalibacterium sp. | reverse complement strand
CGCGCAAACCGGTGCAAAACACCCATCCCGATAAAACGACAGGACCCGCACGGATGTGCGGGTCCCAGTAAAAAGTTTTTTTGCAGCGGAGCAGATCGCTTTTCAAAAAAGGAACAAAACCCCGTCTTTTGTCACCACTCGCTGTCCTCCGGGTCGATCTGTCCCGCGCGGGAGCGCTGGAACATGCTTTCTACCATGGCGCAGTATTTGTCTGCCAGGCAGACAATGACGGCTTCGCGGCAGCGGGGGACATGGCGGAAGGTCAGCGGCCACATATGGCAGGCGATGATGTTCTGCTCTTTGGGAGTGATGTGGAAATACTGGCGCGCATTGGCCAGAGCATAGCCCGGGTGCGAAAAGCCGTGCATCTCCAGTAGTCGGCTCAGACCATGGAAGGACCCCTGCGCGTGCCAGTCATAAAGATAAAAATCGTGCAGCAGAGCGCCCACGGCCAAAGCCGTCTCGTCCGCGCCCAGATGCAGGCGGCGGTTGAGCCAGAAGCTCACGAGGACCACGTTTTTGCAGTGCTGATAGGTCGTCACCGAACCGTGCTGGATATACTCGCGCATCCGCTGCACGGCAGGGTGCTGTTCGTACTGCTTCAGGATGGCCGCCAGGCGCTGGCGTTCGGTCTCAGAGAGCTGCATGGGCATCCCTTCCTTTCATCTTCAGGGGTATCAGGAGCGGAGCTGGACCGGGGCAGAGGAACCGAAGTTTTCCGCCTGAGAGGGGTTCTCGCGCACGAGGGACAGATCGATGAGATATTGCTGCCCGTCGCCCAGCGCTTCCAGCTCGGCGAGCTTGGCTTGAGCGGCTTTGAGGTCGGGGTACCATTGCAGCAGGAAAAAGTTCTCGCTCTCCACGCCATAGTACAGCCACTGGCCGTCGGCGCGCAGATAATCCTCCAGATGATCCACCTCGTCGCCGTCCGTCAGGCCCAGCCCTTCCTCGGCGTAGACGCTCTCAGGTTCCACCTGCAGCACCTCGATGACCTGGATGGAGCTTTGCAGATACTCGTCCTGCGACAGATGCTTGTCCGAGCGCTCCCACCCGGTCAGGAAGGCTTGCAGCAGCAGATTTTTGACGGTAAGTTTCGGTATGCCGTTCTCCAGCATATGCATGGTTCGTTCCCTCTTATTCTTTCTTGTTTCGGTGTCAGTATACGTCTGTTTGCTCAAAAGGTCAAGAGTGATTTTTGCATTTTTCACAAATTTTATGACGAAATACAGTCAAACTCACAAATGGAAATCCAGCGTGTCGCCCAGCCATTCCAGTGCCAGCCGCACCCAGCGACCCCGGTGGACGCTGGGGCAGTTCACCTCTGCGGTGCAGATGCTGGTGCCGTGGCATCCGCGCTCGAACAGATGAGCCTCGCAGGGGACGCCCGCGCGGTGCAGAGCATTCAGCAGGAGCAGGGAATTTTCCACCGGGACGGTTTCATCCTCCATCGTATGCCATAAAAACACCGGCGGTGTCTGGGGCGTGATGCGGTTTTCCAGTGAAAAGCTCTGATGCGCCGCGAGATCCGGGCTGCCTGACAGCTGTTCGAAGCTGCCGCGGTGTGCATACGGCCCCGCCGAGACCACCGGATAGGACAAGATCAGGGCGTTCGGGCGCTGCTGGCCTCCAGCAGGCGGGTCCGGCAGGTCCAGCACAGCACCGGACAGTGCCAGATGCCCACCGGCGGAAAAGCCGCAGAGCGCGAGCTTGTCCGGCAGGATGCCCCAGTTTTCTGCATTTGCCCGGATGAGCGCCATCGCCTCATCCAACTGGCGCAGAGGCAGATAGTCGCGGGCACCTTCGCCCACGCTGTAGGTCAGGATGGCCGTGTGGTAGCCCGCCGCCGCGAATTGCAGAGCCACAGGGTCCGCCTCCCGGGCGCTGACATGGGTATAGCCGCCGCCCGGCACCACCAGCACCAGCGGACGGCGCAGCGCGTCCGGCATCGACTCAGCAGGCTCGCGCAGATAGAGGGCCAATGTTCCGCCCCCTGTCAGTTCCAGTTGTTTCAACTCCATAGGGATCAAACCTCCTTTTGTTCCTCCAGCCAGATGCCGTGCCGCCCTTCCGGGTGGCGGTCGATCAGTTCCACACACAGGTCCGCGCACAGACGGCACAGCTCCGGGCAGGGGCGCTTGCGGTAATAGTCTGCCGTGCGACCCTCGGCCTGTGTGCCGTCCGTGGTCTGTGCGCCCGCCCGGGCCAGCAGCTCCCGGCATACGATGCTGCCGCCGCCGTTGCGCTCCCGGTAGAGCTGCGCGGCCTCCTGCACAAGGGCGTAGATGCGGGACTTGTCCAGCGGGTCCGAAGGGTCCGCATAGACCAGACCAAGCACCGTGACCACGCCGCAGAAGGCGCCGCAGACCTCCCGCATCCGTCCAACGCCCGCGCCGAAGCCCGAGGAGACCCGCAGCGCCAGCGCTTCCTCCAGCCCCAGAGAAGGGGCCAGCGCAGCCACCACGCTCTGGCTGCAATTATATCCTTTGTAAAAATACGCGAGAGCCGCGTCGCCCTGCTTTGACATTTTATCCCACATCCTTTGATTTCATTATAACCATTTGACCGGGGGAAGTAAAGAGGGGAGGAGAGGGCGCAAAACAAAGCGCCCGCCGGCGCATGGCGCGCCGACGGGCGGTAGAAGGATCAGGATTATTTCATCAGCTCACACACAGCCTGTGCGTAGGCCACGGGGTCGTCCACAGGCAGGCCCTCGATGAGCTGGGCCTGTGCATAGAGCAGGGCGCTGTACTTCTTGAGCTTTTCCGTATCGCCCGCATCCTGCGCGGCCTTCAGCACGGCAAAGACGGGGTGGTTCACGTTCAGCTCCAGCACCTTGTCGCTCTTGACGTCCTCGCTGCCGGGCTGTTTGGAGAGCACCTTTTCCATTTCGATGGACAGCGGGCCGTCCGCGGAGAGGCAGACGGGATGATCCTTGAGGCGGGTGGAGACCTTGACTGCCTTGACCTTGCCTTCCAGAGCGTCCTTCATGGCGTCGAACAGGCCCTTGTTCTCCGTGGTGGCCTCCTCCGCAGCTTTCTTTTCCTCCTCGGTCTCAAGGCCCAGATCGCCGCTGTTGATATTCTTGAACTCGACGGTGCCGTCCTTGCCCTCGGCGTCCTTGCGGGGATAGCTGTGCATGATCTGGAGGCAGAACTCGTCCACATCCTCGGTCAGGAGCAGCAGGTCATAGCCCTTATCCATGACCAGCTCGGCGGCGGGCAGCTTGGCCAGACGGTCGGTGGAGTCGCCCGCGGCGAAGTAGATATACTTCTGCTCGGCGGGCATCTTCTCGATATACTCCTCCAGCGTGACCATCTTCTGCTCCTTGGCGGACCAGAACAGCAGCAGATCCCGCAGCAGTTCGGCATGCATGCCGTAATCGGCGTATGCGCCGAACTTGATCTGACGGCCGAACTCCTTCCAGAACGCCTCGTACTTTTCGCGGTCATTCTGGAGCATGGCGTGCAGCTCGTTCTTGATCTTCTTTTCCAGCGCGTTGCGGATGAGCTTGAGCTGGCTGTCCTTCTGGAGCATCTCGCGGCTGATGTTCAGGCTCAGGTCCTGACTGTCCACCACGCCCTTGACGAAGCTGAAGTGGTCGGGCAACAGATCGGCGCACTTCTCCATGATGAGCACACCGGAGGCATAGAGCGCCAGACCCTTTTCGTAATCCTTGGTATAGAAGTCATAGGGGCGGTGGCCGGGAACGAACAGCAGTGCGTTGTAATTGGCCGTGCCCTCGGTGCGGCTCACGATGACCCGGGCGGGGTCAGAATAATCGTTGAATTTGTCCTTATAGAAGCTGTTGTATTCCTCGTCGGTGACCTCGCTCTTCTGCTTCTTCCAGATGGGGATCATGCTGTTGAGCGTTTCCAGCTCGGTATAGGTCTCCCACTCAGGCTTGTAATCCTCCGGCTTGGGGTCCGGTTCGGGCTTCTGACGGCTCTTTTCGCGCTCCATCTGGATGGGATAGCGCACATAGTCGCTGTATTTCTTGACGATGGCCACAATGCCGTATTCGTCCACAAAGTTGTCATAGTTGTCGGTGTCGGTGCTCGGTTTGATATGCAGGATGATATCGGTACCGGCCGTCTCCTTTTCGGCAGGGGACATCTCATAGCCGTCCACACCGCTGGATTCCCACTGCCATGCCTCGTCCGAGCCGTAGGCGCGGGAAATGACCGTTACCTTGTCGGCCACCATAAAGGCGGAGTAGAAGCCCACGCCGAACTGGCCGATGATATCGATGTTCTCATCCTGATTGTCTTTCTTGAAGTCCAGACTGCCGGAATGAGCGATGGTGCCCAGATTTTCTTCCAGCTCCTCTTTGGTCATGCCGATGCCGTTGTCCGAGATGGTCAGGATGCGGTTCTCGCGGTCCAGCGTCAGCAGGATGCGGAAGTCGCCGCGGTTCATGCCCACGGAAGTATCGGTCAGGCTCTTGAAATAGAGCTTGTCGATCGCGTCCGAAGCATTGGAGATCAGCTCCCGCAGGAAGATCTCTTTATTGGTATAGATGGAATTGATCATCATATCCATCAGTTTTTTGCTTTCTGCCTGAAATTCTTTCTTAGCCATAATGCAAACCCTCTTTTTGTTTCAAAGGTGTGCTTCTCCAGGAATGGATTAGCACTCATATTTTACGAGTGCTAATATACACCGGACGCATGCAAAAATCAAGTCCTCTGCCCTCTGCTTCATAAAAAATTCAGATTTTGCGGCGGCAGAGGGACACAAAAAATGCGCACAGAGACTTTCTGTGCGCAAAAATATCATAGCTTTCGGAACCCCGGCGGCTCGTCAGAAGCACAGCGCCGTTCCATCAGGTAGGTGTCCAGCCAGCGGCCGTGGCAGTCCCGTGCGATGCGCTCACGCCGCCCCACAAGGCGGAAGCCGCATTTGGCGTGCAGGCGGCGGCTGGCCTCGTTGTCCTGCAAAACAGTGGATTGCAAGGTCCAGTATCCGGCCTCCTCCGCAGCCTGACAGAGAGCGGTGAGCAGATGAAAGCCCAGCCCCCGGCCGCGGAAACGCTCGCCGACATAGATGCTCACCTCGGCCACGCCGCGGTAGCACCAGCGGGGATTGACCCGGCTCAGCACGGCCCATCCGGCCAGAACGCCGTCATCCAGCACGACCAGACGGCAGGCTCGGATATGAGCCGCGTCCCACGCCGCATAGGGCGGGCAATCCGTCTGAAAGGTCGCGTGCTCGGTGGCGATGCCTTCCAGATAGATCTTCGATACTTCTTTCCAGTCCTCCGGCCGCATGGGCCGGATCGTGATCTCACTCATGCTCTTTTTTCCATCCCACAGGGGCCGGTCGGCCCCGCTCTTTTCCTGTTCCTCGGACCTTATCAGTATACCATGCCTGCCTGCGGAGAGCAACCTCTGTTCAGCCCAGCCCCGGCATCCGTTCCAGGACCTCGATGCCCATGCCGCGCAGGAAAGACTGCCGCTCATGCACGAGAGCTGCGCCTTCGATCTCCTCCGGCGCGTGGGCGTCACAGCCGACGATGGCCCGCACCGGATATTCCGAGGCGATGCGCCAGAACCGGTCGTTGGTGTAGCCCAGCATGCCGCTGTTTTTGTTGTGATGCAGGTAGCCCTGCAGATTATACTCCAGTACGGTGCCGGTATGTACGGCAGTCTCACAGATCTGGCGGCATGCGGTCTCCACGACAGGGCTGAAGTCACTCCAGCGGTTCAGGAACAGATCGGGGTGCGCCAGACAGACGAACTGTCCGCTTTCCAGCCCGGCCTGCACCAGATCGGCGTAGCGGCGGATATCATCGTCGCTGCGCGGGCGGCCCAGATAGACGCTGCCCGGCCCGATGCGGTCGTAGTGGCAGCCCAGAAGAAGATATTCGATGCCCAGCTTTTCCCGCTGTTCGGCCAGCCACGGCATGCCCTCGGGAAAATATTCTGCTTCGAGGCCGATGTGCAGCTCCAGCTGCCCGGCATACGCTTCACGCAGGGCGCGCAGAACAGAGACATAGTCCTCCAGTTCCTCCGCGCGCATCCGTATGGCGCGCAGATTGTGCGGCATGGCCGCCCAATCCCACGGCGTGTGATCCGAAAATCCCAGCACACCGTAGCCCTGTGACAGCGCGGCGCGGATATATTCTTCCTCCGAGCCTACCGCATGGAGGCAGCGGGGCGTATGGGTGTGGTAGTTGGCAAGAGGTATATGGGGCATGGTCGGATACTCCTTTCGGCATCGTTTGACATCACGCAGAGTTGTGATACAATAAA
>JBJERT010000050.1:0-3679 GCA_051882435.1 Faecalibacterium sp. | reverse complement strand
TTTTATGCATCCTACCGGGGCGAAAGAGACTGTGCGCTGCGGCGTGCTTTTTGGGAAAACTGGGAGGTGCAGGATTATATTGGTGTGCCTTCCGCGCAGGAAAGTGTCGATGCACTGAACCTTTTGCGCCAAAACTATCGTTCTGGCATTCAGGTCACACACAAGCTGTATACGGAGGAAGAGATCACGGAGGTTCCGGCTCGTGCCAATGCCGAGCTGTACTATTTCCCGGCACCGGAAGGCTCCGACAAAAGAAACTATGCTCTGGTCGTGGGCGGAAATGTAGGGGTTTACAGCGGGGAACTGGGAGAAGGACTGTCGACAGCGTGGGAGCTGCATCAGATGGGATATCCGGTTTTTGTTCTGCGATACCGCATTTGGACCGACGCGGCAGACAACGCACCGCTGGAAGACCTGGCCAGAGCCGTTTCTTACATTACCGACCATTCCCGGGAATTTGACGTGCAGGCAGAAGATTATGGGCTCGTATCGTATTCGTCTGGCGGGCAGCTGGCGGGATTGTTTGGGACAGAAACATATGGATATGCCCAATTTGGCCTGCCGAAGCCGGGCGCACTGCTGATGGCGTATCCTGTGATCGATTTTTCGGCGGCGAAGCTGCTGTATTGCTGTGTCATTGATAAAGGGGAATGCGGTTGGCGATATTATTGGACCAACGTCGGGCAGCAGGTCACAGAGGAGTATCCGCCGGTATACCACTGGATCGGAAAGAACGACCTTGTGCTTCCGCTATTGGGGCGGGACAGGCAAAGCCCTGGATTGGAACAGGCGCTGCAGCAGCAGGGTGTTCTCCATTTGTACGAAGAATTTGAGGATGCCCCGCATGCGGTTGGTACTGGCGTCGGTACGGATGCAGAGGGCTGGCTGGAGCAGGCCACGGCTTTTTGGGAGGGCATTGTGGAAGAGTCGTGCGGGGCCATCAATTCGCTGTGGGAACTGTTGAACGGGAAGCCTCAGACGGAAGGAACATTTTTTCTTTTGATCGAGTTCTGAGCGGAAAAGAGGAGAGAGTTCCGGGAAGAACCGTCGCTTCAGAGTCCATGGGTGGATACCTGCTGTAAAGAACAGACATCTCATGGAGCTTGCATATCGAAAAAGGAGAGGACACAGAATGTCACAGGATCAGAATGAAGCCTTCCGCGTTTTGAACGTGGGGCTGCCCGATGATGTGGAACGCTATAAGGCAGCGGGGTATTACCAGCAGGCCATTCGGCGCATTGACGCCTATCTGGCCGAGAACTGGGCCGAAACGCAGAACCAGCCCGCAGGCGCCGCGCCCGAAGAAAGGCCCGCAAATCCGACGCCGCAGGGAGTGAACGCGCTGCGTCAGGCTCTGCTGGCGCAGCGGGAGATGCTGCGCCGCCTGCCGGAGGAATACTGCTGGACGGAGGAACAGGCCGTCGCGCGGATGCAGACACTTGTTCGGGACTTTACAGCAGAGGAGTTCCGCGCGCTGGACTGGGAGGGACGCATCGACTGGCGTTTTGTGGAGGGAGAAAAGCGCTATCTGGACCGCTTTGCCGAAACGCTTCTGGCAACGCATTCGGACCTTGCCGCCCGGCGGCTGGACCCGCCCGCTCCCTCCGACGGCCCGCGCCGTCGCCGGGTGCTCCAGCACGAGCAGATGGTGCGGGCCGGTTCCGCCAGCGCCCGCATCACGCTGGAGACCTCCGTGGGCATGTCGGAAGAGGCTTTTGCAAAGGCCCTCGCCCGTGCAAAAGCGGAAGGAAGAAGCTCCGTCCATGTGCGTGTGTGGCTGCCGCTGCCAGCGGACTGCCCGGCACAAAGCGAGATCGAGCTGCTTTCTTTTTCTGAGCCGCCGTCCCGCATCGCTGCGCCGGATGCACCCCAGCGCACCGCTTTCTGGGAGGCAGACCTTACCGAGAACCGCCGTTTTGGAGCGGTCTACCGTTACTGTTCCACGGCGGTTTATACCGACCCGCTGTCTCTGCGGCCCGCGCCGGAGCAGCCCTGCTTTGATACGGAGGAGCAGCCTCCTCATATCGTTTTTACGCCCTATCTGAGAGCGTTGGCCAGTCAGCTCACCGAGGGAGTGACGGACCCGATCCGGAAAGCCAGACGCATCTATGATTATATCACCCTGAATGTGCGCTATCACTATCAGCCCGCGTATTTTGTGCAGGAGTGTCTGGCGGACCGCTGCGCACGGGACCGCCGCGGCGACTGCGGCATCATGGCGCTGACATTCATTACGCTTTGCCGGCTCGTGGGCATTCCGGCCCGCTGGCAGAGCGGGCTGGCCGTCTCGCCCACCAGCGTGGGATGCCACGACTGGGCGATGTTCTATGTGGCACCGCACGGATGGCTGTATGCCGATTGCTCTTATGGCGCATCGATGGCCCGGGCAGGGGATGAGACCATGCGGCTGCACTATTTCGGCAATCTGGATACCGGCCGTATGGCTGCGAATCACGCTTTTGCCGCTCCCTTCGACCCGCCGATGGACTCGTTCCGTGCGGACCCGTATGACAACCAGACGGGTGAGGTGGAGGCCGACGGCGTGGGCCTGTATGGCGGACAGACTGTCAGCACAAAAGAAGTCCTGTCTTTCGAGGATCTGACCTGATTTTTCCTCCGGGCGGCGTTCCTTGCTGCCCGGACTCTCTTGTTTTGGAGCCGGAGCTGCCGCTCTGACCGGAAAAAAGTCTTTTGATTCCTTTTTCAAAAAGGACCAGAAGACTCAAAGAATAAGGAGCCACCCTATGGAATTTCTTGCATTTTTGTATACATTTCTTCTAGTGACCGGCGATCTGCTGCTGGCACTTGTGCTTTACCGGCAGAGCAAGCCACGGACGGGCGGGGCAGAGGACACCGCTCTGCGCGAGTGGCTGCAGCAGCAGCTCGATGCGCAGGCCCGGGAGACCGAGCGCCGGGAAGCCGCTTTGATGGAACAGAATTATGCGGCGGTTCGCGCTGTGAGCGAGACGCTCCAGACCGCCGTCCAGAATATGAGTGCCTCTCTCACATCGGGGCAGGCCGCCCAGCAGCAAATGCTGGAGCAGCGCCTGCAAAATCTCGAGGCGACGAATACTCGCAAGCTGGAACAGCTCCGTGTTACCCTGAACGAGAACATGGCTGCATTGCAGCAGGCCAATGCACGAAAACTGGAGGAGATACGCCATACAGTGGATGAACAGCTTCAGGATGCTCTGCAAAAACGGGTGAGCGAGAGCTTCGAGGCAGTCAACCGCCAGCTGGAGCAGGTATATAAGGGTCTGGGTGAGATGCAGACACTGGCCGCAGACGTGGGCGGTCTGAAGCAGGTGCTCTCGGGCGTCAAGACCCGCGGCATCCTCGGCGAGATCCAGCTGGGCGCGATCCTGGAGGAGATCCTGGCCCCGGAGCAATACGAGACGAATGTTGCAACCATTCCCGGCAGCACGCAGCGGGTGGAGTACGCAGTCAAGCTGCCCGGCACGGACGGAAGTACAGTCTGGCTGCCGATCGACTCGAAATTCCCCGGGGACACCTACGCCCATCTTCAGGACGCGCAGGCTGCGGGTGACCCGCAGGCGGTCGAGAATGCACGCCATGCACTGGAGCTGGTCCTGCGTTCTGAGGCAAAAGATATCCATGAAAAATATGTGGAGCTTCCGTATACGACCGCTTTTGGCATCCTGTTCCTTCCGTTTGAGGG
>JBJERT010000049.1:0-2085 GCA_051882435.1 Faecalibacterium sp. | reverse complement strand
CCCCACCGCCCCGGAGAGCAAACCCCGCTCTCCGGGGCACTCTTTTTGTGCAAAAGGGGAGAGGACTTTTTTGGAAGTCGGCTCTCCACGATTTTGCTAAAATTTTACAGGAAACTTCTCTGTTTCGTCAATAGCCAGATTTCAGAAGATGCTATATTCTTAACAAAAGGGCGCTTTTTTATTCCGTCACTCCGAGCAGACCCTGCATTTTTCGTAAATCCGGTTTTCTCTTTGAGATGGCTCTTTCACGAGAGGATATAAACGCACCCTGTACAGCCCGCCCGGGCCTGACAAAAGCCAGCGGGCCTGCCCTATGCTTAAAAAATTCTGGCCCACACGAATGTGTGGGCCGTTTGAAAAGTTTTTCGGTTCCTTTTTTCAAAAAGGAACAAAAAATAAAAAACCACCACCTCCCCAGTCAAAAGGAGAATCTGCCATGAAAAACCAAAAGCTTTCCCGTCGTGCGTTCCTGAAAACCGCGGGCGCGTCTGCCACAGCCGCCGCGGTCGGGTGCATGGCTCCGTCCGCTTCGGCATGCTTTGGCCCGTGGACCATGGACCTGCAGATCCTGGCCACCAGCGACACCCACGGCAAATTTGTCGCGTGGGACTATGCCGCCGACAAGGCCGACACCAGCGGCAGCGTGGCACAACAGGCCTCGGCCATCAAGGAGCGCCGCACCGCCACCACGCTGGTGGTGGACGCGGGCGACACCATTCAGGGCAACTCCTCAGACCTGTTCCTGAAAGACGACCTCCACCCCATGGTCGCGGCGCAGAACGCTATCGGCTACGACGTCTGGACGCTGGGCAACCACGAGTTCAACTACGGCATGGACACGCTCTATAAAGTCATGGGCCAGCAGAAGGCCAAGGTCCTTGCGGGCAACGTGTACAGCCCGGAGGGCAAGCCGCTGGCCGACGGCTACACCATCGTCGAGAAGCAGGGCGTCAAAATCGGCATCGTGGGCATGGTCACGCCCAACATCACCCGCTGGGACAGCGCGAATCTGGCGGGCTGGACCGTCACCAACCCGGTGGACGAGTCCCGCAAAATCGTGGACGCCATCAAGGACAAGGTGGATGTGCTCATCGGCGTGATGCACATGGACCCGGAGTCGGAATATGACGTTTATGGCTCCGGCCTGCGGGATGTGGCCAACGCCTGCCCCGAGTTCGCGGCCATCGTCGGCGGCCACGGCCACCGCGCGGTAGCAGGGGAGGAGATCAACGGCGTTCTGGTGGTGGAGAACAAGGCCAACGGCGCCACTGTGGCAGAGCTTCATCTGAATCTCAAGCGTCATCTGGACGGCAAGTGGACCGTGGAGAACCGCAGCTCTGAGCTGATCGACATCAAAACCTATCCTGAGGACGCGGAGATCGCGGCGCTGCTGGCGTCCTACGACACCCGCGCCAAGGACGACGCCCACACCGTGATCGGCGAGCTGCGCGGCGGCCCGCTGGCCCCCGAAAACGAGATCCCCAACCTGCCCCAGCCCATGGTGGAGGACACCGCGCTGCTGGACTTTATCAACGAGGTGCAGCTCTATTACAGCGGCGCAAAGGTCGCGGCCACGGCTATGACCTCCATGACCTCCAACGTCCGCGAGGGCACCATCCGCAAGTGCGACACCGCCAACATCTACACCTACGCCAACACCCTGTACAAGATGGAAATGACCGGCGCGCAGCTGCGCGAGTACATGGAGTGGTCCGCCGCATTCTACGAGACCTGGAAGCCCGGCGACCTGACCATTGCCTTTGTCCCTTCGACCCGCTATTATCAGTACGATGTGTTCTCCGGTGTGAACTACAAGGTCAACATCTCCAAAGAGCCGGGCAGCCGTATCGAGGACCTGACCTGGCCCGACGGCACCCCCGTGAAGGATACTGACGTGTTCCCCGTTGCGGTGAACAACTATCGCGCCAACACGCAGCTTCTGGCCGAGGGTCAGGTGTATCCGGCAGGCTTCGAAAAACCCAAGCTGCTGGAGATCGACGTCCGCGGCGAGCTGGGCGGTGTGCGCGAGATGCTGGGCGAGTACATCCGCACCGTCAAGGGCGGCGTCATCACGCCGGACGTGGA
>JBJERT010000048.1:0-2100 GCA_051882435.1 Faecalibacterium sp. | reverse complement strand
CCCCCGTCAAAAAATCAGTGTCGCCTTCCCCTTGCGCCTCTGCGCCGGAGATTGAGAGAGCCGCCGCCGCAGACGAGGGTGACGAAGCCGAGCACAGCCAGGATCACGACCAGCGCGGCCAGAAGGACAAGAGTTGCCTTGGAATCGGTGCGAAAGTCAGACACATACTCCCGGTGGGCGACCAGCTCGACCGTGCCCACCTCGTAGCCGTCCAGATAGACGGCGGCGGTGCCCAGCACCTGACCTTCCTTCACGGTAGCGGGCACGCTCTCCGGCAGGTCAAAGCGGAAAGTCACCGGGTCCTCCGGGTGCCCATAGGCCGAGAGGGTACTGGCTGCGTACAGCTCCACTGTCTCCTCGGCGCGGCACTTGGTCAGGGGCACCGTCGTCAGCGGGGTATCCGTATCCACGAGCTGCCGGTCGGAGAACGCCCCGAACGCCCAGTCCAGCAGCTCCGCGCACTCGCGATAGATATTGTCCAGGTCCGAGCCGAGCACCACCAGACCGTAGGTGTGGCCATCCTGCTGTGCAAAGGTCACGAAGCACCGCCCCGCCAGCGTGGTGAAGCCGGTCTTCATGCCCCGGACATACTCCCGATAATAGGCGTAGTCCGGCGTTATCATCAGGTTGGTGGTCTTGAGCGTGCGCTCGTTTTTATGCAGGTTGGTCGTGGGCAGCGTGTAGGTCACGGCGGAAGCTGCTTCCATGTACGTTTCGTTGGCATAACACGCCTGCGCGATCTTTGCCAGATCCTGCGCTGTGGAGACGTTGCCGTAGTCATACAGGCCATGGACACAGGTAAAGTTCGTGTCCGTGCAGCCCAGTTCCACGGCGCGGGCGTTCATGCGAGCCACAAAGGCCGTCAGGTCGCCGTTGCATACGTCGCTGGCAATGGCGCTGGCCGCATCGTTGGCGCTGGACACCAGCAGCCCGTGCAGCAGGTCGATGCGCCGGACCGTTTCCCCGATGCGCAGGCCCATGGTGCTGCCGTTGGCGTTCTGGATATCCCGGAACTCCTGCGTCAGGGTGGTAGGGATGGTGATCTCGGCGTTCAGGTCAAGGCCGCTCTCCAGATAGAGCAGGGCGGTCATCATTTTGGTCAGGCTGGCGATATAACGGGACTGGCCCGCGTTCTGCTCCAGAATGGGCTTGCCGCTGTCCAGATTGAACAGATAGACTGATTCCGTCTCGCTGGCGGTCTGGATGGGCAGGGGATAGACGGCAAAGCCGGGCAGCGCAAGGCTCACGGCCAGCATCAGCGTCAGCGCCAGCGCGGCGGCCCGGCGCAGCAAAGCATGTTTATGCATGAAGGTACCTCCCGAAGTTTGGACTTCCTCTTTATAGAATACCATAAATAAAACGAAAGAGAAAGGTGGTTTTCGACAATGATCGCAGCCTTTTGTGGAAAAGCTCCGCGGGATGAGGGCGCAGCCTTTATCGCGCCCAATGCAACCGTACTGGGAGACGTGACCCTGAAGCGGGACAGCTCGGTCTGGTACGGTGCGGTCCTGCGGGCCGACGACGGCGCCATAGTCATCGGCGAGGGCACCAACATCCAGGACAACGCGGTGCTGCACTGCGACGTCGGCGGCGGTGTGGTGCTGGGCCGGGACGTGACCGTGGGCCACAGCGCACTGGTCCACGGCTGCACCGTAGGCGACGGCGCGCTGATCGGCATGCATGCCACGCTGCTGAACCACTGCGTGGTAGGCGCGGGATGCATCATCGGGGCGGGGGCACTGGTGCCGGAGGGCATGGTCATCCCGGACGGCATGGTAGCGGTGGGGGTGCCCGCCCGCATCCTGCGGCCGGTCAGCCCGGAGCAGCGCGCCGAGGCGCAGCGCAACGCAGCGCATTATGTGCAGGATGCCCGCGCCCATGCCGCCGCTTTGGCACAGAACGGTGCTATTTAACACAATTTTCACAGCGTTTTAATGAAATTCGCGCAGATATAGGGTATACTATACATCACAAGGAAGCGGGGCCGCAACCGCTTTCTTGCACATGATTCCTCCTCACACCAAAGCAATACCCCAACAGCAAAGCCCCTTTCCGGTGTTCCGCAAGCGCCGGGAAGGGGTTTTGTGGGTTTACGGGGGG
>JBJERT010000047.1:0-2103 GCA_051882435.1 Faecalibacterium sp. | reverse complement strand
GGTTCCTTTTTCTCGAAAAAGGAACAAAAACCCCCGTTCACACCCTCCCGAAGATGGTCGCACTGTAAGGCAGCAGCGCCGCCTTTTCGGTGCAGAGGGAGCTTTCGTTGCGCCAGAGGCTGGAGGACACGCCGTCGCTGAGGAGCTTCCAGTTCCCTTCGGGCAGAGGCACGACCTTCTGGGCGTCGGTGGGATTGTAAAAGACCGTCAGGGCCTGCCAGAGCGCGCCGTCGCCGGGCGCGGCGGGCATGGTCCAGCCCACCAGAGGCTGCTCCAGCGAAAAGAACTGGATGGCATTCGGGGACTCCGCATCCGCCGCGCTCAGGCGGGGGAACTGGGCGCGCAGCGCCAGCAGGCCGCGGTAATAATCTACCAGCCCGTGCCACGCCTCGGCCCGCCGCCAGTCCAGCTGGTTCAGGGAGACCGGCGACCGGTAGCTGTTGCCCACGCCCTTTTTGGTCCGGGCAAACTCCTCGCCCGCCTGCAGGAAGGGCATACCCATGCAGGTCAGGTAGATCCCCGCGGCCAGACGGTTCTGCGCCAGCGCCACAGGGTCCTCGGCGTAGAAATTGGGCTTTTTGCTGCGCACCAGCATCAGCTTGTCCCACAGGGTAAAGTTGTCGTGGGCCGAAACATAGCTCACGATCTGGGCGGGGGAGTGGGCGGGCATGGCGTCGCTGCGGCACCATGCGGGCACCGCGGCGCCGATGTTCCACAGGGTGCCGGGCTTGCCCTCCACATAGCCCGGGTCCCGGGCCTCGAAGCAGCTTCCCTTGATGGCGTCGCGGGTGTTGTCGCAAAAGACCCCGATGCGCTCGTCCAGCATGTTGAGATTGTTCTTGTTGGCTTCGTAGCGGTGCAGCTGGCTGCATCCGCCCTGCCACGGTTCGCCGTACATCAGGATATCCCGGCCGCCGGGCAGCTTGTCCAGCTCGGCCCGCAGAAGATTCATGGTCTCCACGTCGTAGAGGGCCATCAGGTCGAACCGGAACCCGTCGATGTGGTATTCCCTGGCCCAGTAGAGCACCGAATCCACGATGTAACGCTGGGCCATGGAGCGCTCGGTGGCCATTTCGCAGCCGCAGCCGCTGCCGTTGGAGAAGCTGCCGTCCGGGTTCTGCCGGAAATAATAGTAAGGCACCGCCGCGTTCAGCACGTTCTCGTGGCGGTACATGTGGTTGTAGACCACATCCATCACCACGCCGATGCCCGCCGCGTGCAGGGCTGCGATCATCTGGCGGCACTCCCGCACCCGCACCTCGCCGCGATAGGGGTCGGTGGAATAGCTGCCCTCCGGCACGTTGAAGTTCATGGGATCGTAGCCCCAGTTGTATTGTCGGCTCAGGGGGCGGCTCTCGTCCACGCTGGCAAAATCAAAGATGGGCATGAGCTGCACATAGCCGATCCCCAGCCGTTTCAGATAGCTCAGACAGGTCGGGTGGATGCCGTCGCAGTCCAGTGTGGTGTTCGCCTGAGTGAAGGCCAGGTACTTCCCCCGCCAGGGCGGGAACACGCCGCTGGACGGGCTTTGGGAAAAGTCCCGCACGCTGACCTCCCACACGGTGCGGCGCTGGGGCGGGATGACCGGCCGGACGTCCTGCGCCCAGCCCCGCGGCTCGGCCCGGGACAGGTCCAGGATCATGCTGCGTATGCCGTTCACACCGGCGGCGCGGGCGTAGGGGTCGCCGGTCTCGCGGGCGACGCCGTCCACCCGCACGGTAAAGGTGTAATACCGCCCGTGCTGGTCGCCGGGCAGGTAGACGCTCCACACGCCCTGTTCCCGCCGCTCCATGGGCAGGACGCCGACGCAGGCCCCGCCGTCGCCACGGCGGAACAGGTTGACCGTGACCTGCTGGGCCGTGGGCGCCCAGAGCCGCAGCCGGGTGCCCCGGGGCGAATACTCAGGACCCAGCGGGCCGGTGTAGGTGTTCTTTTTCGCGAAGCTGTCGCTCTCAAATAAGACCTTCCAGGCGGCGGGAGTCGCCGCGGGAGTCGCTGCACACATATTCCTTCCATCCTTTTTGCTGCCCGCACGCCAGAAGCAGGCAGAGTTTGTTCCCTTTAATGATAAACGAGCGCGGCATGATTTTCAAGAGGGGAGGG
>JBJERT010000046.1:6678-10191 GCA_051882435.1 Faecalibacterium sp. | reverse complement strand
GTGCATCGGTCTGGTCACCAGCAAGACCGGCGCAGCCTTGCAGGATATCCGCAACGTGATCGGGCGGCGGTGGCCCGCAGTGCGGCTTCTGCTTTGCCCGGTCAGTGTGCAGGGATTCGAGGCTGCGCAACAGGTGGCAAAGGCGATCGAGCTTCTGGACAAAAGCGGCCGCGTGGATGAGATCATCGTGGCCCGCGGCGGCGGCAGCCGGGAAGACCTCTGGGTATTCAATGCAGAGGTCATTGCGCGTGCCGCCTATCGCTGCCGGACACCGCTTATCAGCGCCATCGGACACGAGATCGACTACACGATCCTGGATCTTGTAGCAGACCGCCGTGCGCCTACCCCTTCGGCCGCCGCAGAGCTGGCGGTGCCGGATCGCTTGGAGCAGCTGCGTATTTTATCCGTTCTGGAGCAAAACATTCGGAATAATATGCAAAATCGGCTGAAAGTATGCTATAATGAGCTGGAAACCGCTTCCGACCTGCTGGCGGAAGGTCTGCCCCGCCGCAGAGCGGTCCGCGGACAGCAGGAGCTGGAGCATCTGCGGCAGGGGATCCAGTCTGCCGCACAACGCTGCCGTCAGCAGCAGAGGGACCGGCTGTCCCACACCGCCGCGCTGGCGGCTACACTGGACCCTTATCGGGTGCTGGCGCGGGGCTATGCGATGGTAACAGATGGGAAGGGTCGGCCGCGTACCGTGGCCGACCTGCAGCCGGGAGATCAGATCGTACTGCACGGTGCCGCCCAGCAGGTGCGGTGTACTGTGACTGCACGGGAGGAAAACAATGAGAGCGCCTAAAACGTTTGAAGATGGCATGGACCGTCTGAACACGATCCTTGCGCAGATGCAGAGCGAGGAGACTTCTCTGGCCGAATCGGTCAAGCTGTACGCGGAGGCCGCCTCCTTGATGGAAGCGTGCCGCACGTTATTGGAGAAAGCCGAGCTGCAGATGGATGAGATCGATGCCAGGCTGACCGCCCCGCTGCCGGGGCCGGAGGAGGAATGACAATGGAATATACCGAACGATACCACTCGTATCTTGCCCGTGTAGAAACCGCGCTGGAACGGTCGTGTACACGATTTTTGCCGGAAGAATCCGAAGTCTGCCGGGCGGCGCGGTATAGCCTGCTGGGCGGCGGCAAGCGGATCCGGGGCGTACTGGCGCTCAGCGTCTGTGAGATGCTGGGCGGCAATGCTCAGGCGGCCGAGTCTTTTGCGGCGGCGGTCGAGATGCTGCACTGTTATTCGCTCATCCACGACGATCTGCCCTGTATGGACAATGACGATCTGCGGCGCGGCCGGCCTTCCTGCCACAAGGCTTTCGGGGAGACGACCGCTCTGCTGGCAGGCGATGTGCTGCTGACCGAGGCTTTCGAGGCGGCTGTCACTGCGCCCGCGTCAGCGGAGATCTGTCAGCGCGCCGTCAGCGTCCTGAGTGCGGGCGCAGGCAGCCGCGGCATGGTCTACGGTCAGGAGCTGGATCTGAAATATGAGGCTCTGGCCGCTACGGAGGAGCAGCTGCGCCTGATCCACCGCAACAAGACCGGAGCGCTCATCAATGCGGCTGTACAGATGGGTGCAGCCGCGGCACTGGCTGACGAGGCCCAGTGCCGCGCGCTGGCGCATTATGCGTTCGGCATCGGTCTGGTGTTCCAGATCGTGGACGATGTGCTGGATCAGACCAGCACGCCCGAGCAGCTTGGCAAGCCGATCGGCAGCGACAGGGAGAACGGAAAGACGACGTTTGCGACCCTTTACGGCGTCGAAGGCGCGATGGCGCTGGCGCAGAAACAGAACGAGGAAGTATGCAGCGCTCTCCACGCGGAATTTGGCGAAAAGGCTGCATTCCTTGAGGAACTGGCCCGGCAGCTCCTGGTGCGCAGGAGCTGAACGTGCCTACATGCCCCATACAATGACTTTGTTAAAGGTGACAGGAATATGGAACTGATCCACAATATTTTATCAATGAATGAGATCCTGACAGTGTCGCTGCTGGGCTGGTTCACTGCACAGGTGCTCAAGACGGCGATCAATTTTGTTCTTCTGGGCAAGCTGCAGCTTGAGCGCATGGTGGGAGATGGCGGTATGCCCAGCGCCCACAGCGCAACGGTATGCGCTATGGTCATTTCCACAGCCCGGAGCGAAGGCGTCCATTCGGCTATTTTCGCGGTGGCCTGTGTAATCGCGATCATTACGATGCACGATGCCATGGGCGTCCGCCATGAGACTGGCGAGCAGGCCAAGGTGCTGAACCGGATGCTGCAGGAATGGATCGAGATCAGCGAAAAAAATTCGCCCTTTTTGCAGAATATGCACCTGAAGGAAATGGTTGGTCATACGCCGCTGCAGGTACTGGCAGGCGTTGCGGTCGGTGTGATCGTCGGCCTCGTTTATCCCATGTCACTTGGCTGATCCGCCGGATCGATCCATCCCCACGAAACGATGCTGGATAGAAGAGGGATATTTGCGCGTATGAGATCAACCTTGCTGGAACAGATCGAGCAGCCCGCAGACCTGAAAAAGCTGACGAGCCGTCAGGTCGAGCAGCTTTGCGGAGAGATCCGACAGTTTCTGCTGGAGAACATATCAAAAACCGGAGGACATCTGGCCTCCAATCTGGGTACAGTGGAATTGACCATCGCTCTGCACCGCGTACTGGAGACACCACGGGATAAGATCATTTTTGACGTGGGGCATCAGTGCTATACCCACAAGATCCTGACAGGGCGCAGAGACCAGTTCGGGCGGCTGCGGAAGCTGGACGGCATTTCCGGCTTTCCCAACCCGAACGAGAGCGTCCATGACGCGTTTATTGCCGGCCACGGCAATACGGCGCTTTCTCTGGCGGTGGGGATGGCATGGGCCAAAAAGCTGCGCGGAGAGCCGGGGCATGTGGTCGCGATCATCGGCGACGGTGCATTCACCGGCGGCATGGTCTACGAGGGAATGAATAACATTGACTCTCTGGACAATCTGCTGGTCGTATTGAACGACAACAAAATGTCGATTTCAAAAAATGTGGGCGCGCTGGCCCGTTACCTGACCCACCTTCGGACTGCGACCGTCTATTTTGATGCGAAAGATAACCTGCGCGGTTTTCTGAACTGTGTTCCTGTGGTCGGCCCGCCCATGAAAAAATTGTTGGAAAATGGAAAAGCGATCCTCCGCCGGGGGCTGTATCACTCGACGATGTTCGAAGATATGGGATTCCAGTATATCGGCCCGGTAGACGGCCACAACGAGCCGGAGCTGGAACGTACGCTCCACAATCTCTGCAGCCGTTCCGGGCCGTACCTGGTACATGTCGTTACGACAAAAGGCAAGGGGTACCGTCCGGCTGAGAATAACCCGGGAAATTATCACGGTGTCTCATCCTTTGATCCGGGGGAGAACGGCATGCCGGACCCGGAGATCTCGCCGAAGGAATCCTTTTCCAATGTGTTCGGTCAGGCTTTGAAGGAAGAAGCCGATTCCAACCCTTCCATCTGTGCCATTACGGCCGCCATGAA
>JBJERT010000046.1:0-6578 GCA_051882435.1 Faecalibacterium sp. | reverse complement strand
TGCGGGCGTCGGAGCTTCTGGCAGAGCAAAATATCCCTGTCAGCGTCTGCAAGCTTGTAAAGATATTCCCCTTTACACCCGACCTCTTGCAAGAGATTTCACGATATTCCGTCGTTTTGGTGGCAGAGGAGTGCATTGCCTGCGGAGGCATCGGGGAGCATCTGGAATATGCTCTCCGTCAAAACGGCTGGCGCGGGACGTTTCTGCACCGTGCCGTGACGCAGCCTTGTCTGCCCCATGCAACCGTCCCTGAGATCAAGCATGCTCTGGGCCTGGACGATGTGCAGCTCGCACAGGCCGTCTGCGATGCCATTCGTCCCTGTACAAAAGGAGGAAATGTGGTTTGAAGATCCGTCTCGATCAGTATCTGGTGCAGAACGGTCTCGTTCAGAGCCGGGAGCGCGCCAAAGCTCTTATCATGTCGGGCATCGTGTTCGTCAACGAACAAAAGGCAGATAAAGCAGGTGAGATGATAAAAGAAGACGCCCGGGTCGAGGTGCGCGGCCATGATATCGGTTATGTCAGCCGCGGCGGCCTCAAGCTGGAAAAGGCGATGCAGTGCTTTCCTCTCACGCCGCGTGGAAAGGTCTGCATGGATATCGGCGCTTCGACCGGCGGCTTTACTGACTGCATGCTCCAGAACGGCGCGGTCAAGGTCTACGCTGTGGATGTAGGATATGGCCAGCTTGCGTGGAGCCTGCGCACGGACGCCCGTGTGGTGAACATGGAGCGCACCAATATCCGAAATGTGACGCCGGAAATGCTGGCGGAACCCATTGAATTTTTCAGCGTGGACGTTTCGTTTATCTCGCTGCACCATATTTTCCCGGTCGCTCAGGTCATCACGACGCCGGATGCGATGGGCGTCTGCTTGGTCAAGCCGCAGTTTGAGGCCGGTCGGGAAAAGGTGGGAAAAAATGGCGTGGTGCGGGACCCCGCCACCCATCGGGAGGTGCTGCACAACGCCATGGGCTATGCTGCATCCAACGGTTTTACCGTGCGCGGGCTGGATTTCAGCCCGGTCAAGGGACCGGAAGGCAATATCGAATACCTGATGTTCGTACAAAAGAGCGGTCAGCCTGCCATGCTGGATGACGAAGCTGCGGGGCAGGTGGTCGCTGCCAGCCATGCGGCTTTGGACCGCTGATAAAATACCGCGAGGGAGGCGGACGCCATGACAGTTTACATTGCACCCAACCCCGGGAAATCCTCGGCCAGCGAGGTCGCGCTGCGCGCCGCGCAGATCCTTCTCACGCATGGAGCCACGGTCCTGATGTGTGAGGACTGGCGCTCTGGCTGCAACATGATGGGAGTGCGCTATCTGCCGCAGCCGGATTGCCTTCAGCAGACCGATGTGATCCTGACGATCGGCGGTGATGGGACGATCCTGCACGAAGCGAATCTTTCGCTGGCGTACCATAAGCCCATTTTAGGCATCAATCTGGGCCGTTGCGGCTTTCTTGCGACCTGCGAGGTGGGCGAGCTGGAGACCAAGCTCGCCGCCGTAGCCCGGGGCGAGTACAGCCTCGATAACCGGATGCTGCTCTATGTCCGGGTACTGGGCGACAACGACTGGGAGGGCCACGCCCTCAACGATGTCGTGGTGGCCAAAGGCCGTCTCCAGCAGGCCATCGATTTCAGCATTTATTGCGATGATATTCTGGTGGAGCACTATCGCGGAGACGGCGTGATCGTTGCCACTCCTACCGGTTCCACCGCCTATTCGCTGGCCGCCGGCGGCCCCATCCTGGACTCCCAGACCAAGGGCGTTGTGGTCACACCTATTTGTCCCCACAGTCTGGCCAGTCCCGCCATGGTTTTTGCACAGGAGCGGAAACTCAATATTTGTGTAGGGCAGGTGGCGGACGGCGAGGTTTTTATCAGCTGTGACGGTGCGGCGGGCTACTCGCTGAAAGCGGGCGCGACCGCCGAGGTGCGTCTGTCAGACCAGATCGTTCAGCTCATTACGTTTGGCCGGGCAGACCAGTTCCAGGCCATCGACCAGAAACTGCGCAGCCGGCGATGAAGCAGGCCGGGCTGCCTTATCCCAGAACGAAGGATGAACGGAGGAGGGAGCGTGATCCTATGAGCCGCATTCAACAGGGCGATACAAAAGGCAAGAGCGAGCGGCTGCAGACGATCCTCCGGCTGATCCAGGAACATCCCATCAGTCGGCAGGAAGTTCTGCTGGAGTATCTGCGCGAGGAGGGCTTTGATGTAACGCAGGCGACGATCTCCCGGGATATCCGGGAGCTGTGCCTCGTCAAAACAGCGACTGCAGAAGGTTACCGCTATGTTTCCAGCCGCGGCGAGAATACCAGCCCCAAACTTCAGGGCAGATTCGATACCATTTTTGGCGAGTCGGTGTTGGGCGTGGATTTTGCGGGGCATATCGTACTGGTCAAATGCTATTCCGGCATGGCGAATGCCGCCTGTGAGGTATTTGACGCCTTGCAGTGGAAAAATGTTGTCGGGACGCTTTCCGGTGACGATACCTTCCTGATCGTGGCGCGCTCTGAGCGGGATGCCAGGGCGATCTGTTCGGAGCTGGCCCGGCATATCGGGCAAAAATAGTGCGGGAGAAAAAACAATGTTGAGCAGCCTGCAAATTGAAAACGTTGCTGTCATTCAGAAAGCTGAGGTGCATTTTGACAAAGGTCTGAATGTGCTTACCGGCGAAACGGGTGCGGGCAAATCCATTCTGATCGATTCCATCAATGCGATCCTGGGGAACCGGACCTCGCGCGACCTGGTGCGCACAGGTGCAGCCAAGGCCGTGATCCGCGCAGCTTTTGAAGAAGTGCCGCCCGCTGTGCAGGCCAGCCTCGAAAAGGCGGGCTATGAGCAGTCGGATGCGCTGCTGCTCAGCCGGGAGATCACCGCCGAGGGCAAGAGCACCTGCCGCATCAATGGGATGCCTGCGACTGCTGCCGTTTTGCGGGAACTATGCGGCGGATTGATCAATATCAACGGCCAGCATGATTCGGTGGGCCTGCTGAACCCGGCTCATCATGAGGGTGTGCTGGATGCTTACGCCCAGAATCAGGCGGTGTATCGGGAATATTATGTGGTTTACCGTGAGCTGGTGCAGGTCAAGCGCGAGCTGGATGCCATGATCACCGATGAAAACGAAAAGCAGCGGCGCATGGACCTGTTGCGCTATCAGGTGCAGGAGATCGAGGACGCGGCCCTGACGCCGGGGGAAGAACAGACCCTGGAGGACCGGCGCAAAGTGCTGGCGAATGCTTCCGCCATTCGGGACCGCATGGCACAGAGCTACGCACTGCTTTCCGGCGGCGATGATGCGCCCGGTGCGGTGGATCTGCTGGGCGAAGCCTCCAACGCGGTGGATACGGCGGCGCAGTTGGATCGCTCGCTGTCCGCCAGCGCGGGGCAGCTGCTGGATCTCTATTATACAGCCAAGGACCTTGCGGCCGAGCTGATCGGACGTCTGGACGAGTATGAGACCAACGACGCCGAGCTGGACGAGGTCGAGCAGCGCATCGATCTGATCTACCGCCTCAAGCGCAAATACGGCGACACGGTGGAGGATATCCTTGCCTTTGGCCAAAGGGCAAGAGAGGAGCTGGAACGCATCGAGTCCTCGCAGGAGCGGCATGACCGTCTGCAGGCCGAAAAAATGAGGCTCTACACGCTTGCACGGGAAAAGGCCGAAGTGCTGACCCAGACGCGGCTCAAGGCGTTTGAGGAGCTGAATCAGCGCATCTCGGATACACTGGATTTTCTGCATATGCCGGGTGTGCGCATGACGCTGCGCCATACCCGCGGGCCGCTGGCCAGCCATGGGCAGGACAGCGTTGAGTTTTATATTTCCACCAACCCCGGCGAGGCGCCCAAGCCGCTGGCGAAGATCGCCTCCGGCGGCGAACTGAGCCGCATCACACTGGCCATCAAGAACGCCATGGCGGACAAAGATGCCGTTCCCACGGTCATCTATGACGAGATCGACAGCGGCGTTTCCGGCAAGGTGGCGGGGCGCATCGGCGAGGTGCTGCGCCGCAGCGCCAAGGGCCATCAGATCCTGTGCATCACCCACACCGCGCAGATCGCTGCGCTGGCGGATCAGCATCTGCTTATCCAGAAGAATGTGCAGAACGAACGCACCTATACGGAAGTGCACCCGCTGGATCTGGAAGGTCGCGTGGAGGCTCTGGCACGGCTCATCTCGGGTGACAATATAACCGAGCTTTCTCGTGCGAATGCCCGGGAAATGCTGCGTCTGGCAGGGGAGAAAGGACAGGGGAAATGATCTACTTTACAGCAGATACCCATTTCTTCTCTTCGAAGCGGCATCCTGAAAGCTCGCTTCAGGTCGGGGAGCGTACCTTTTCGACCGTGGAGGAAAAGAACGCGTTCCTTATCTCCCGATGGAATGCAACGGTCGGCCCGGCGGATGATATCTATATCCTCGGCGATCTTTCAGACGGCTCCGCACAGGAGACCGACGCCCTGCTCCGGCAATTAAATGGCAAAAAATATCTGATCGTTGGCAATAACGATCATTATTTGGAAGACCCGGCATTCCCGCGGGAACACTTTGTTTGGGTGCAGCAGTATTATGAACTGCTGACGCTCGGGACGAAGTTTGTGCTGTTTCATTTTCCGATCGAAATATGGTCGGGATACCGGAATGACCGGGTGCATCTCCATGGTCATACCCACCGGGAAAAACCGATGTACGAGCCGATCCGCCGTTATGAGGTGGGCGTCCATGCCCACGACGGCTGGCCTGTGTCTCTGGAAACCATTTGGGAGAAGGTGCAGCCTTTCCATAACAGCGCACGGTTCCGTGCCATCTGACTGCCGACAGCCCCTGGACCCTCTGCAAGCCGCGGATGCGGCTTGCCAGCGGAAAGTTTTTCGGTTCCTTTTTTCAAAAAGGAACAAAATCCCCCGAACAGCTTTCGCCGCCGGTTGACAACCCTTTCGGAATGTGCTACACTGATACCCGTTGAAAGGCGATGATGGGAACAAGTACCCTGAAGCGCTCTGCCCAGAGAGGCCCCGGCTGGTGAAAGGGGCGTGCAGAGCAGCAGGCGAAATACCTCCCGGAGCTGCGGGTCGAACGGGCAGGGTGCTCCAGTAGGCTGCGCCGCGTGCGAGCGTTACAAACGCAGGAGTGTAGCTCTACTCTGGGGTGCGCACTCGTGAGGCCGTCCCCGTGAGGGGAATGGCAAACAGAGGTGGTACCGCGAATCATTCTCGCCCTCTGCCAAACTTTGATTTGGCAGAGGGCGTTTTTCTGTCCTCTGCCCGAAACACAGGAGGTTTTGATCCCATGAAACTGTATGACGAACTGAAAGCCCGCGGCCTTGTGGCCCAGATCACCGATGAGGAGATCATTGATCTGATCAACGAGGGAAAGGCGACCTTTTACATCGGCTTTGACTGCACGGCCGACAGCCTGACCGCCGGTCATTTTATGGCGCTGACGCTGATGAAGCGCCTCCAAATGGCGGGCAACAAGCCCATTGCCCTGATCGGCGGGGGTACGACCATGATCGGCGACCCCTCCGGCCGCACCGATATGCGCAAGATGCTGACCAAGGAGGATATTGCTCATAACGCTGCCTGCTTCAAAAAGCAGATGGAGAAATTCATCGACTTTTCCGAGGGAAAGGCTCTCATGCTGAATAATGCCGACTGGCTGCTGGACCTGAACTATGTGGAGCTTCTGCGTGAGGTCGGCGCCTGCTTCTCGGTGAATAACATGCTGCGCGCCGAATGCTATAAGCAGCGCATGGAGAAAGGGCTGTCCTTCCTCGAATTCAACTATATGATCATGCAAAGCTACGACTTCTACTACATGTTCCAGCACTACGGCTGCAACATGCAGTTTGGCGGCGACGATCAGTGGAGCAATATGCTGGGCGGCACCGAGTTGATCCGCCGCAAGCTGGGCAAGGATGCTTATGCCATGACGATCACGCTGCTGACCGACTCGCAGGGCAAAAAAATGGGCAAGACAGCGGGAAATGCGGTCTGGCTCGATCCCAACAAGACCAGCCCCTTTGAATTTTATCAGTACTGGCGCAATGTGGGCGATGCCGATGTGATGAAGTGCATCCGCATGCTGACCTTCCTGCCGCTGGAGCAGATCGAGGAGATGAGCACCTGGAAGGATCAGCGCCTGAATGAGGCAAAGGAGATCCTTGCCTATGAGCTGACCAGTATGGTCCATGGCAAAGAGGAAGCAGAAAAAGCGCAGAACGCTGCCCGCGCACTGTTCAGCGGTGCGGCAGGTGACGCCGAACATATGCCCAGCACGCAGCTTTCGGAGACCGATCTGACCGACGGCGCCATTGGCATCCTGACTCTGATGGTCAAGGCAGGGCTGGCAGCTTCCAATGGTGAGGCGCGCCGCCTGGTCACACAGGGAGGTGTGCTGGTCAACGGCGAAAAGGTAACTGCCCCGACCACGGCGTATACCACGGCACAGCTTGCTGAGGGGCTGGTCATCAAAAAGGGCAAAAAAGTATACCATAAAGTCACCCTGTAACAGACTCTCTGTATGAAAGACGCGGTATCCCATTCCTTTTCACCCGGAACGGTGAAAG
>JBJERT010000045.1:0-2115 GCA_051882435.1 Faecalibacterium sp. | reverse complement strand
ACCCGTATCTGATGGGTGCGCCCGGTGTGCAATACGATGTCCGCAAGGCTGCACTCTGCCGCCGCCGTGAGCCGGTACTCCAGCACCGCCTCGCGCACGCCCTTGCGGGGCCGCCGCACCGGATAGACCCGGCCCGCGCGGCTGTCCTTGAACAGATAATCCCGCAGCAGCCCCTCCGGCGGCAGAAGCGCGTCCGGCCCGCCCTCGATGACCGCCCGATACCCTTTGATAAACCGCGGCGCGGGCGCGTCGGTCTGGCCCGCGTCCCGCGCCGCATAGGCAGCCTGCGCCTGTGTGATCTGACGGCTGAGCGCCGCCGCGGCCGCCGGGGTCCGGGCCAGAACCATCAGGCCGGACACGCCGGTGTCCAGCCGATGCACTACCCCTACATACGCCTCCGGCTGCCCCCAGAGCTGCCGCAGCGCCTCGGGTACGCCCGCCTCGCTGGAAAGCCCCGCGGGCTTGTCGATGACTGTCAGCGCCGCGTCCTCGTAGACCAGAAGGCTCACAGCTTGCCCTCGGCCAGCAGCGCTTTCAGCTTCAGGATGCCCGCCACCGTTTTGCCGTCCTTGATCTCGCCGCTCATCACCATTTCATAGGCTTTCTCCAGCGGCACACGGTTGGGGGTCAGGAACTCGTCCTCGTCCAGGTGCATCCGGCTCTCGTGCAGGCCGGTGGCCACCCAGGTATAGATCACTTCCGTGTCGTAGCCCACCGTCGGGTAGAACTCGCCCAGCGAAATGTAGCGGTCCGCCGTGACGCCGCATTCCTCCTCCAGCTCGCGCTTGGCGGCCTCGAAGGGGTCCTCGCCCTTTTCCAGCTTGCCCGCGGGCAGCTCCCACAGCTCCTGCTGCATGGCATAGCGGAACTGGCGCACCATGCAGATGGTCCCATCCTCAAAATACGGGATGATGCAGGCGCCGCCGTGGTGATGCACCACCTCCCGCAGAGCGGTCTTGCCGTTTTCCAGCAGGGCGGTGTCCTTGGTCACGGTAATGACCCGGCCCTCGTAGAGCACCTCACGGGTGAGCGTTTTTTCAAAATGTGCCGCCATAATGATCCCTTTCCTTTCCGTTCCGGCGCGGCGCCGGTGTTGTCCGCCCCCAGTTTACGGCAAGGACGGCTCACTTGTCAATGACTAACGGACACTCTGCCCCACTTTTTTGAAAAAATAGGGAAAGCGGCGGCAATCCTTGATTTTTTCGGGTGGATACCATACAAAATACACAATTTTGCTCTTAAATTCTTGGTGCGTTTTACTAGTCGGTTTGCGTTTACTTTGGGGGCGGAATTTGTTATTATAGTATACAAGCAATCATGCCGTTGCGGGGTTATTGCGCCCTCCGCAGGGTAGATTGCCCCGCGCAAAGGTACCAAATATCTGAACAATGGAGGAAGAAAAATGCCTAGAGCAAAGCAAACTATGGATGGCAACACCGCTGCCGCCCATGTAGCATATGCCTACACGGACGTCGCTGCCATCTACCCCATTACCCCCTCTTCTCCGATGGCTGACATGGTGGACCAGTGGTCTGCGGCCGGTCAGAAGAACATCTTCGGCAACCAGGTCAAGGTGGTCGAGATGGAGTCTGAGGCGGGCGCCGCTGGTGCTGTCCACGGCTCTCTGGGTGCTGGTGCTGTCACCACCACCTTCACCGCCTCTCAGGGCCTGCTGCTGATGATCCCCAACATGTACAAGATCGCCGCCGAGCAGCTCCCCTGCGTGTTCGATGTCTCCGCCCGTACCGTCGCCACCCAGTCGCTGAACATCTTCGGCGACCACAGCGACGTCATGGCCTGCCGCCAGACCGGCTTTGCCATGCTGGTCGAGAGCAGCGTGCAGGAGGTCATGGACCTGTCTCCTGTCGCACACCTGTGCGCTATCGAGGGCAAGGTCCCGTTCCTGAACTTCTTCGACGGCTTCCGCACCTCTCACGAGTACCAGAAGATCGAGAAGTGGGATTACGCTGACCTGAAGGAAATGTGCAACATGGAGGCTGTGGAGGAGTTCCGTAAGAAGGCTCTGAACCCCGAAAGCCCCAAGATGCGCGGCTCCCACGAGAACGGCGACGTCTTCTTCCAGCACCGTGAGGCCTGCAACTCCGTCTACGACGC
>JBJERT010000044.1:4305-10320 GCA_051882435.1 Faecalibacterium sp. | reverse complement strand
AAAAGTTTTTCGGTTCCTTTTTTCAAAAAGGAACAAAAACCCCCGTATTATAAATTCTCCTCAAAAAACCTCATGGCGTTGCGGAAATAGATACGCTCCACCTCGTCCTCGGTGAAGCCCTCGCGGCGCAGGGCTTCGGCCAGCATGGGGAGCTTTGCGCAGTTGTCCATTTCCAGCCGCCCGCCGATGCCGTCAAAGTCGCTGCCCAGCGCGATGATCTCCACGCCGCCCACCTTCTTGAAATGCGCCGCATGCTTTGCCATCAGCGCGGTGGTGCTGCGGCAGAGGCTGGGGTCGGGCTGATCGTCCAGAAACTGCGTGCAGTAGTTCAGTCCCACAAGCCCGCCGCGCTCGGCCATGGCGCGGATCATCTCATCCGTAAGGTTGCGGCAGTGGGGTGCCAGCGCTCGGCAGTTGGAATGACTGGCCGCAAAGGGCCGGGTGCTGTGCTCCACGATATCCCAGAACCCCCGGTCCGACAGATGGCTCACATCCACGATCACATGCAGCCGCTCCATCTCGGCCAGAAACGCATAGCCGCGCTCTTTCAGGCCGGTCTCCGTGTTGGGCCGGCAGGGCCAGACATCGTGGATCCCGTCCCCGGACACCACGTTGGGGCTGGCCAGCTCGTTCTCATGGTTCCAGGTCAGGGTCATCATGCGCACGCCCAGCTCCTGCATCCGCCGCAGCACGCCCAGACTGCCCTTGCAGCAACCCGCATCCTCAATGGTCAGCATGCCGCTGATCCTGCCCGCCGCCGCGTTCCGGCGGATATCCTCCGCATTGTACACGGGAGCAATGCGGTCCGGGTACTGCGCCATGATGCGCTTGAACTGGTCGATCTCCTCCAGCGCCGTCACCAGCGGGTCCGCGCCGGGGTACTTGTCCGCCAGATTGACGAACACCGCAAAGCATTGCAGCAGATAATCTCCCCGCTCCAGCTTTTCCAGATCGATCTGAAGATCATTCCGCGCAAAGCTCTTGGGTGCGCCGTCGCGCTCGGCATAGCGCAGCTCGCTCAGGGTGTCACAGTGCAGGTCCCACACTTTCATGTTCCGTTCCTTCTTTCCATAGTTCTTCGAGGCTCCGGCCCATGCGGCGCTCAAATCCCGCCTTGAGCGCAAGGTTGGCCTCCCATTTTTCCTGCGGATATGCCCCATATCTCCGCTTTACATCCGCCATTCGTTCCTCGATGGGCAGGATGCGGTCGCCGCCCGCCAGAGCGTCGCAGAGCTGGACCAGACGGTCCTCGTCGGTATAGTCCGTCTGTTCCAGCGCCCGGCACAGCGCGGCGTATTCCTCCGCCGAAAGGTCGTTGCGGCCCACATAGTCCTCCGGCTTTTTGCGCACAAAGGAATGGGTCAGACAAATTTTCGCGTTCTCCTCCCACCCAAGGCCCAGCAGATACTGCCAGCCATCGTAGACATGCCGCAGATGCCCCTTGCCGAACCGCCGCCCGATATCGTGCAGCAGCGCCAGCACATAGGCGCGTTCCGGGTCCATGCCGCAGGCCGCGGCGATCGTTTCGGCGCACTGTGCCGTCAATCGGCTGTGCGTCCCCCAGGGGCCGGGATTGTGGGGCAGAGCTTCGGCCAGAAGAGCCTCTGCCTGTTCACGGGTCGGAATCATCATTCATTCTCCTCTCAAAATACGCTCCCGACCGCATAGAGGCTCTTTACAAGGTCCTCGCGGTAGAGCGGGCTTGCGGGGTCCAGACTGTTATACACCACGCCCCCGCTGGCCGCCGCGCCGGTGGAGTGGAGATACATCCCCTGCCCCAGATACAGCGCGATATGGCCGGGAAAATACAGCGCGTCGCCCGGCTGTTTCTGTTCGGGCGGAATGGCGCGCATCGGCCAGCCCTCCACGAGCTTCGCGTCCCGGTAGATGAGCACACCGCACTGCATATAGGCGCTGCTGACGAGGCCCGAGCAGTCGATGCCCCGGCCGGATTTGCCGCCCCAGCGGTACTCTGTCCCAAGATACTTCTTCGCCGCCTCGATGACTCCGGCCCGGAAGGCCGCCTCACTGCCGCCGAACCAGCGTTCCAGCGCACGCGGCACGAGCTGGCCGGGCGCACAGCCCTCGGCCAGCGCCAGCGCCTCGTCGAAGGGTCGGCCCTCCGTCAGCGTGAACACTGCGCTCTGCGGATAGCGTACCGGCTCCAGTGCCACGTCCCGCACATAGCCTGCGCGTCCGTCCACCAGCGCCACCTTTGCCCAGCCGGGGGTCGGCTGCTCCTCGGGCATACGGCGCAGCAGCGCGCCGCGCTCCAGCTCCTCCAGACGCACCGCCGCCACGCGGGGCAGGCTCAGCACATCCATGGCGCGGCCCGCCATCACCAGCGGCGCGGCCAGATAGTCCCGCAGTTCTTCCTCCGGGAGAACCCGGAGCTGGTCCCGAAATACATATCCATGATACCCATAAAACGTCACGATCTCCGCCATGTCGCCGGACCATGCGCGGACCCGGCACGCCTGCCCGTACAGGCCCTCGTCCCCGATGGCTGAGAGCGGCCCGGCCTCGCTTTCCCGGGTCGTGCCGGGCAGGTCGTAGATGGTCACGACCGCCCGGCGGAAAATCCCATATCCCATAGCGCCCTCCCGCGCGTCACGCTTCGCTTTCCAGCAGCGCCAGCAGCTCCTCCGGCTTCATGGAGAGGATGCCGCCGTCCGCACCGCCGGTCACAGTATCGGCCAGCGACTGCTTGGCCTGCTGCAGTTCCAAGATCTTCTCCTCGATGGTATCCTGCGCGATGAGCTTGTACACCTGCACCGCGTTCTGCTGGCCGATGCGATAGGCGCGGTCGGTGGCCTGATTCTGCGCGGCGAGGTTCCACCACGGGTCGTAGTGGATGACGATATCCGCCGCCGTAAGGTTCAGGCCCGTGCCGCCCGCCCGCAGCGAGATGAGGAACACGTCCGCCTCGCCGCCGTTGAAGCGGCGCACCAGCTCGGCGCGCTGGGGCTTGGGGGTCGCGCCCTCCAGCGTGAAGTGCGACAGCCCCAGCTCATCCAGCCGCTGGGCCAGCAGGTCCAGCATGGTGGTGAACTGGCTGAACAGCAGGATGCGGTGGCCGCCCTCCACCGCCGCGGACACCAGCTCGGCACAGGCGTCCAGCTTGGCGCTGCCGCCGTCCCAGTCATCCGTGACGAGGCGGGGGTCACAGCAGATCTGCCGCAGGCGCATCAGCACCGCGAACACCGCCATCTTGTCCTCGGGCCGGGCGGTGTGCAGCTTTTCGCGGGCATCCAGCACTGCGGCAAGGTACAGCTTGCGCTGCTTCGGCTCCATCTCGATGCGGTAAACGTTCTCGGTCTTGGGCGGCAGCTCCTTGAGCACCTGGCTCTTCATGCGGCGCAGGATGAAGGGGCCGGTCAGCTGATTGAGCCGCCGGGCCGCGGCAGCATCCTGCTCCTGCACGATGGGCTTTTCAAACCGGGTACAGAAGCTCTTGTAGGGCGGCAGGTATCCCGGCATCAGGAAGGAAAAAATACTCCACAGCTCGCTGAGCCGGTTTTCCACCGGCGTACCGGTCAGCGCAAAGCGCACCCGGCTGCGGATGCGGCAGACCGCCTTATATTTCTGGGTGGAATGGTTCTTGATGGCCTGCGCCTCGTCGAGGATGCAGGCATAAAATTCCTGCTGACTGTATTTTTCTTCGTCGCGGCGCAGCAGGTCGTAGCTGGTGACCAGCAGGTCGGCTTCGGCACCCTCCCGGATGGCTTCGCCGCGGCGGGCCGCTCCGCCGTCCACCACGACGCAGCGCAGCCCGGGGGTGAAGCGGCGGCATTCCTCCGCCCAGTTGAGCACGAGAGAGGCCGGGCATACGATGAGGCTGGGCTGGTCCTGACCGCCCTCCTTGAGAGCCAGCAGATAGCTGAGCACCTGCAGGGTCTTGCCCAGGCCCATATCGTCGGCAAGGATGCCGCCCATGCCGTAGCCGTCCAGTGTGCGCAGCCAGCGGTAGCCGTCCCGCTGATATTTGCGCAGCACCTTTTGCAGCGAGGGAGGCGGGGCATATTCGCTGTCCTGCACGGCGTGGAAGCTGCGGCTGATGCGCCGGAACGCGTCGTCCCGGTCGAAGCGCACCCCGCTCTGGCCCGAAAGCGCCCAGTCGAGGCTGGGCGCACGGTAGAGCGGCAGAGCCGCGTGGGCATCCTTGCCCAGCTCCACGCCCGAAAGCTCCAATGTTTCGTTCAGTTCGTCCAGCGCCTCCAGCGAGCCGTCCAGCCGCAGCAGACGACCGTCCCGCAGACGATGGTAGCGCTTTTTCTTGCGCAGGGAACCCAAAAGCTCCTTCAGCTCGCCCACCGGGAACTCTCCGGTATCCACTTCCAGGTCCAGCACACTGCCGTGGACCGACACCCCTACCGCGATGCGGGGCGGCGCGGCCTGAAGATTGCGGAAGGAATCGCTCAGATAGACCTCGCCCGCCGCCAGCAGAGCCGGTACCCCTTCCTCCAGAACATCGTACAGCCGTTCTTCCTCATCGACGCCATAGATCCCCTCGCTGCCGTTCCAGTCCGGCTCGAACCAGCGCTCCAGAAGGGCCGCGGCCCGGCGTTCGGCCCGGACGTCCCGCAGCAGGCCCTCCGGGGGCGGGAGCTGCGGCGTCACGCGCTCCTCGCCATAGAGAAATTCCGCGTGGGCCGTGATGGTCATGGGCCGGGGCGCATCCAGATAAAACTGCACCGTCGGCTCCAGCGGGATCTGGTCGAGCAGCAGACGCTCCGGATCCTCGAGGCTCAGGCACTCCGACAGCTCCGGCAGTACATAGCTGCAAAACTGCACTGCGTCCTGATCCGTGAAGAATACCTCTTTTCCACACAGCATCTCAAGCGCACAGGCCACGCGCTGGTAGCTCCTGCGCTCTAGCTGCCACAGGGAATGTGCTTCTAAAGAGAACAGATACCCATAGTTCAGGCTCTCGAAGCTTTTCAGGGCGTACGGCGTGGAAACGAGCACACCGCCTTTTTTCTTTTTGACCTGCGCGCGCAGATGCGGCATCCCTTCTTCCAGACGATAGCCGCCGAGAACGCCTTCCGGCCGGAACATCTCCACCAGCGCATCAAACGTCTCGCCGGTCAGGGTGATGCCGCCCGCGGGCACCCCGTAACGGGTGCGGGGGATCTCATATTCGCCCAGCAGGTCGCTGCGGGACGACTCCTGACGGCGCAGCAGCTCCAGGATCTGCTGCGCCCGGGAAGAGAACGCGCTCTTCTGGTGACAGAAGGTCAGCTCCTTGCCGTAGCTCACGGTCTTGCCCTGCTCCACGGCATCCAGCATCTTGGGTACGCTTTTGACGAGGTATTCCCGTCCGCCGTTTGTGACGCGCAGCCGCATCCAGGGCAGCTCCGCTTTTACCAAAGTCAGCTCGGGCAGCAATTCCACCGTACCACTGGGACTGACGCCGCCTTCGGCGCAGGAAGGAAACGGTTCCATCAGGTTCGCCTGATAGAAACGGAGCATGTAGCGCGCCTCGAAATCCGACGTTTTTTCTTCTTCCCGCCACTTTTTTCCAAACATCAGGTTCAGATTGGCGTTATAGCTGTCCGAATGCAGAAGGTCCGCGGCTGTCACGACACCCGCGCTGGCACACGCCTGCTCGAGGCGGGCCTGCTTTTCCTGGTTGGGGTCTGCCTGCGGCGTCCCGGTCTCTTCCGGTTCCGTCTCCTGCTGCCGGGCATCTGCCAGAAGCAGCGCACCGATGTGCTTGCACAGCGGACCGTCGCCGTTCTCGTTGTAGGGACAGGAACAACTGGCGCTGATAAAACTGCCATTCGGACGCAGCCATGCCTGGGTCCGGTAAGTCCGGCTGCCCCGGATCTTTGCCGACAGATGCCGCACACCCGCCTCATCTACACTGCATGACAACTGATCCACATCACCAACATAGCGCTTCGCGCGGTCAAAGATGGTATCTCCCAGCAGGCTGCGGATATCTTCACGGTCCATGTTTCTTCCTCCATGCTTCCCTTTTTAGCACTCTATCTATTTAGCATACCGCGTTCG
>JBJERT010000044.1:0-4205 GCA_051882435.1 Faecalibacterium sp. | reverse complement strand
GAAGCTCCGCTTCCGGCGCAAGGAACCGCTCGATAAGTACCGGTGCCTGCGGCTCCAGCTCCATCAAAAGAGGCCAGCCGTGGGCGGACGAAGCGGCGCATCGCGCGGCCAGCTCTTCCAGCAGGGCATTTGCACGGGCGGCAAGGGCGTCCGCTTTCTCCTCCGGGCGCAGGTAGTTTTCCAGCCGCCCGCCGAGGTAGCGGCCCGCCGCGTCCAGCCCCAGAAAGCGCCGCGCCAGCGCAGGATCATACCGCCCCAGCGCGAAATCCAGCCCCATGCAGTCGGCAAGCAGCTCGTCGAATACGGCATGCTTCTGATCCGGCCAGCGGCGGCGGCAGACCACATGCGTCAGCTCATGATAGAGCCGGATGGAAAGAGACAGCCGCAGCCACTCCGGCTCGTCCCATGGGGTCTCAGCCGCCGGGACCGCGCTGTAAGGGCCATCCGAAAGGAGGACAAGCGTGGCCTTATAATTGCCGGGGTCAGCGGTGAAACGGCGGAACTCGGCGTTAGCGTCCCGGTGCCCCGCGGCGGCGTAAGCCGCCATATGGGTGTGGATCGCGCCCCAGTCATTGAGGCCGTCCAGCGTGACCGCTCCCATCGTGGCGGGCAGGGCTTTCGGCTCGCAGCGGCAGGCCAGGATCTGGTAACAGCACTCGAAGTCTCCTCGATGCTTCAAAAAAAGGACCTGCACCTCCCCCGCCGGGGTCGGTTCGGTCCATAAGCGATCCTCATTGCTCCCGATAAAATGCGACAGCGTTCCGCCCTCTACGGGCTGCCCGCGCAGAGCGGCCCCGCGCCAGACCGCAGTCTGGCTGCGCCCCGGGGCGGGCACAAGCATCATCTGGGGAAAGCGCTCTGCGAGCTGGACGAACACAGTTTTTTCCATGGCATTCACGGCTCCTGCTGCAAGATCTCATTCATTTTTTTGATCGCCCGGGACAAGATGGTCCGTGCATTGCCGGGGGTCACGCCCAGCTCCTCGGCGATCTCCTGTGTAGAGTACCCCCCGAAGTATTGCAGGATGACTGCCTTCTGATAGTTCTCCGGGAGCCGCGACAACGCGCGGTCGATGAGGTCACGCAGCTCAGCCGTCTCCTCCGCTTTCTGAGAGGCTGCATCCGCAAACGCAGCGGGGTCGTTCTCGGCGGCCTCGTCCAGACTGTCCGGCGCCGCATAAACATGCCCGCGCAGATAGTCTTTCAGGCGGTTGTCCGCAATGGCAAACATCCATGTGGAAAGCGGGCAGCGCTGTGGGTCGTAGTGTTCATAATACTGCGCCATCCGCAGGAAAACGTCCTGTGCCAGATCCTCGGCCTCCGAAGCGTCGGTCAGGCGGCGGCGGAAAAACTGCACCACCTTGGGGTAATACATCTGATACCAGAGAGTGATCTGAGCTTCCTTATTGGAATCCATCGAATGCGCCTCACTTTCAGTCTGGTTTGTTTGCGGCACTTCCCACCATTCGCCGCCGCTTTTCTGGTACAACTATAGCAGGATGCCGCCGATTTTTCAAGCCAGCTTTTTCCACCGGGGAATAGAAACTGCATCCTCAAGACAAATTTGGTTCTGTTAAAACTTATTTCATATTTTTGAGGCACAATAATCAGGACAAAACACGGACAAATCTGTTGGGGCCGGCAAAAAGCACTCCTCCGAAAAAATTTTGAAAAACCGGTAAGATGCCTGTAACATTTTTGTCTCTGTCACGGTATTACAGAGCAAAGGACCGAGTGGGAGGACCGCTCTACTCAAAAGGAGGAACCGATCATGCTGAATAAAAACCTGGACATTGCGCAGCTTCTGCGGACCGCTGCCGCCTCGGAGGATTTTCCGGGATGGAACGACGCCCTGCACCGCCGTGTACAGAGCGTTCTGAATCAGTGCAGCGCTCTTTCCGACGACGACCTGCTGCAGGTCGCGGGCGGCGTCAAGAAAGAAGCTCTCTCCGACGCTTCCCGGAAACCAGAAGAGCTGTGAGCATGCAGTCCCCCCTCTCCTCGAATCGACACGACCGCGCATGGCCTGTGGCCATGCGCTTTTTCTGTTTATGGTACAAGAACAAAAACGCCAGCCTCTTTCCATTGCGGGAAAAGGCTGGCGGAAAACGTTTTTTGACGCGCAGGGACTGGTTAGACCAGCTCCAGCACTGCCATCTCGGCAGCGTCGCCGCGGCGAGCGCCGATCTTGATGATGCGGGTGTAGCCGCCGTTGCGGTCAGCATACTTGGGGCTGATCTCGTCGAACAGCTTCTTCGCAACATCCTCCTTGGTGATGTAGCTGTAGACCTGGCGCTTCACGTGCAGGTCGCTGCTCTTGCCAAGGGTGATCATCTTCTCGGCCATGGAACGAACGTCCTTGGCGCGGGTGACAGTGGTTTCGATCTTGCCATTCTCTAACAGGTAGGTGACCATGGCGCGCATCATCGCGTTGCGGCTGTCGGTGGTCCTACCGAGCTTTCTGGTACCGGGCATCCCGTTTCACTCCTTAAAATAGTTTAATTAGTCATCGTCAGTGTTCAGCTTGAAGCCCAGGGAGTCCAGCTTGGCCATGACTTCCTCCAGGCTCTTGCGGCCGAGGTTGCGAACCTTCATCATCTCGTCCTCGCTCTTGCTGACCAGGTCCTCGACGGTATTGATACCGGCGCGCTTCAGGCAGTTGAAGGACCGTACGCTCAGATCCAGCTCTTCGATGGTCATCTCCAGAGCCTTTTCCTTGTCGTCGTTGGTCTTTTCCACCATGATCTCGGTGCCGGCGGCCTCATCCGACAGGTTGACGAACAGGTTCAGGTGCTCGGTCAGCACGCGGGCCGCCAGACTGACCGCCTCCTGCGCGTTGATCGTGCCATCGGTCCAGACCTCGATGGTCAGCTTGTCGTAGTCGATGGACTGCGCAACACGGGTGGGGGCAACGTTGTAGTTGACCTTCAGCACCGGGGTATAGATGCTGTCAACGGGAAGAGTGTTGATGTCGTTCTTCTCGATGATCGCCTGCTTGTTGCGCTCGGCGGGCACATAGCCGCGGCCCTTGTCGAAGGTCAGCTCCATCACGAGCTTGGCACCCTCACCCAAGGTCGCGATGTGCCACTCAGGGTTCAGGATCTCGATGTCGTCGCCCTGTTTGATATTGTCTGCGGTGACCTCACAGGGGCCTACCGCCTCAACACGCACAGTCTTCGGCCCGTCGGTATACAGCTTTGCAGCGATACCCTTCAGGTTCAGGACAATTTCGGTAACGTCTTCCTTGACGCCCTCAATGGTGGAGAACTCGTGAACCACGCCGTCGATCTTGACGCTGGTCACGGCGACACCGGGCAGAGAGGAAAGAAGCACACGACGCAGGCTGTTGCCCAGTGTGATGCCAAAGCCACGCTCCAGCGGCTCGGCAATGAACTTGCCGTAGCGGCCATCCGGGGACAGGCTTGCCGTTTCGATTTTGGGACGTTCAATCTCCATCATTATCTATGCCCTCCTTGTCAAACCGATGTCTTCATCGGCCCATTATTAAATTCTTTGCTCAAGAGAAAGAATAAGGAAGCACAGCCGCACCGGGCAGCCGTGCTCCGGTAATGGATTACTTGGAGTACAGCTCGACGATGAGGTGCTCTGCGACTTCGTAGTCAATGTCGCTGCGCTCGGGCAGCTTGGTCACGACGCCCTTCAGGGAGCCGGTCTCGCGGTTCAGCCAGGAAGGCAGCGCCACGACGGGAGCCTCGGCGCCGGTCAGCTTCGCAAACTTGGCGGAGCTGCGGCTGGACTCGCGCACTTCGATGACGTCGCCGGCCTTCACCTGGTAAGAGGGGATGTTGACCTTCTTGCCGTTGACGGTGAAGTGAGCGTGAGACACCAGCTGGCGGGCGTCGCGGCGGGTCTGAGCAAAGCCCAGGCGGAACACGACGTTGTCCAGGCGGCACTCCATGATCTGGAGCAGGTTCTCACCGGTCTGGCCGGGGCGGGCCTCAGCCTTCAGGAAGGCGTTGTGGAACTGCTTTTCCAGCACGCCGTAGATGAACTTGACCTTCTGCTTCTCCTTGAGCTGGGTGGCGTACTCAGACTGCTTCTTGCGCACGTTGGAGCTGGAGTTGCGGGTAGTATTCTTCTTTGCATAGCCCATGACCGCAGGAGAAATGCCCAGGGCCTTGCAACGCTTTGCGATAGGCTGCGTATTCTTTGCCATAATTCAGTTTCCTCCTTCGATCAGACACG
>JBJERT010000043.1:0-2125 GCA_051882435.1 Faecalibacterium sp. | reverse complement strand
GCAGGATCGTCTCGCCCTCCAGACCCGGGAAGCTGATGTTCACATTGCCGGGCAGACGCTTTTCGCGGCCGCCGTTGAGGCGTGCCTCCGGGATATTCTTCAGAATGCGGTCGATGACATAATCCCGCAGCTCCTGCTCATGCTCCATGCGGGCCGCGAGGTTGCCGGTGGCGACTTCCAGCGCCATGCCCATGCCCGCGATGCCGGCCACGTTCTCGGTGCCTGCGCGGTGGCGGGCCTCTTGGCTGCCGCCGTCGATGAGGTTCTGGGGCCAGACCCCCTTGCGGCAATACAGCGCACCCACGCCCTTGGGGCCGTTGAACTTGTGGCCGCTCATGGAGAGCATATCCACGCCCAGCTCCTGCACGTCCACCGGGATCGCGCCCACGGCCTGCACCGCGTCGGTGTGCATCCACACGCCGTGCTTGTGAGCGACCGCGGCGATCTCCTTGATGGGCTGGATGGTGCCGATCTCATTGTTGGCCATCATCACGCTGACCAGCGCGGTGTCGGGGCGGATGGCCGCCTACACATCCTCGGGGCGGACATAGCCTTCCGGGGTGACGGGCAGATAAGTGACCTCAAAGCCCATGCGCTCAAGGCTGCGCATGCTGTGCATGATGGCGTGATGCTCGAAGGCGCTGGTGATGAGGTGGCGCTTGTTCTGGCGCGCTTTGGTGAACGCCGTGCCTTTGACGGCCCAGTTATCGGCCTCGGAGCCGCAGCCGGTGAAGTAGATCTCCGCCGGGGATGCGTTGATGGCTTTGGCGATCTGGGCGCGGGCGCGGTCCACGAACTCTTTGGCCTCGTAGCCTACGCTGTAATGGCTGCTGGGGTTGCCGCAGGGGCCGCTCAGGGCCTCGACCATCACGGCCAAAGCCTCGGGTGCGCAGGCCGTAGTGGCGGCATTATCCAGATAAACGACATGTTCCGGCGGCTGCACGCCGCCGATGGTTTTGGTCTCTTCCATTGGGATCTGTCCTTTCGCTCGCATCCGGGGCGGCTGTGCCCGCGGATGGTGGGATCTGAACCGGGCCTTCCGCCCGGGGGATGTGCATTGACAGAACTAGTTATACCGTATAATTCCCAGTATGTCAATATGAATACCAAAACTTTGTGACCCGGTCACCCATTCTTTTTGCCTTTTCCGCCCAGCTTTCCCAGCAGGACCTTCCACCGGGGATATCCCCAGCGCTTGTCTTCCTCGAAATCATCCGCCAGTTTCCAGGGGAAGATGCCGCCGTCAAAGTACAGGCTGCCATCCTCTCCCACGCCGGTCAGCCGTTTGGGCAGGTACTGCTCATCGTAGTAGCTCTTGCGGCGGTCGGGCAGGTCCCAGTGAAAGGTCCCGTCCGGGTCCATGCCCGCCGCCCACACGCCAAACACGAAGGTCGCCGCCTCACCATAGCAGTGCTGCTCAAAACGGATCCGGCCATCGTAATAGAACTTCATGACTTCCAGCGTTCCCGATTCCTTTTTTCCGTCCCGGCCAAGGGTGGGGCGGTAGTCCTGCTGATAACGGCAGCCGCAGTGCCTGCCCGCAAAGTCCCTGGGATCATACGACATAGTGTTTTGCCTTCCTTTCCATCATGGGCCGCACGGCCCGGCGTCATTCAGCGTTTTTATAAGTGTATCGCAATACAATAAAATAGCACGCGACCGCGCCAAAGCCTCCTCCATGAGGGAGGTGGCATCGCGCAGCGATGACGGAAGGAGTATTGCACGCTGCCACTCCCCCAGTCGCCTGCGGCGACAGCCCCCTCATGGAGGGGGCCTGATTCGCGCTAAATTTATAGATCGCTCTAGTTTTAAAAATGCCCCTCGAAGTCCCCTTCGATCTCATACGGCCAGCGCAGGATTCCGCCCAGATCGTAAAGCCTGCGGTATCCCATGGCCTCCAACCGGCGTACTGCGTCGGCGCTTCGGCGTCCCGTGCGGCAATAGATCAGCCACACGGCATCTTTGTCCGGCATCACTTCCGGGGCGCGGCGGTCCACCTCGCCCAGCGGCAGCAGCTTTGCGCCGGGGATATGCCCCACGGCATATTCATCCGGCTCGCGCACATCCACGGCCGCCGCCTTGCCCGCGTCCAACAGGCGGATCGCCTGTGCCGGGTCGATCTTCT
>JBJERT010000042.1:0-10341 GCA_051882435.1 Faecalibacterium sp. | reverse complement strand
AACTCCTTCCGTCATCGCTGACGCGATGCCACCTCCCTCAGGGAGGGAGGCTTTTCGTGCGTCGCCGGGCGCAGCCCCAGCGCGCGGGAGCGCGCAAACCGGTGCCGAAAACCTCTGCAAACAAAAAAACAGGACCCGCACGCATGTGCGGGTCCCAGTGAAAAGCTTTTTCGGTTCCTTTTTCTCGAAAAAGGAACAAAAGAAAACCCCCGTTAGTTCCTCGTGTATGCCTCCATCCCGTGGGCCGACGGCTCATAGTGCTCCATCAGGGCGACGTAGACCTCCGGGAAATGCCAGAACGCGACCTGAAGGAACTGATCGGCCTGCCCGCGCACCGCAAACAGGCTGAGGATATACCGCGCGAGCATTTCCAGCGCGCTGGTCTCCAGCTGATAGCACAGACCTACCGTCAGGATGGGTATGATGATCTGCTGGGCGCGCAGCGGCACGTTCCCGCCGAGCTGCTCCAGGATCGGGCGGCTCATGGAGGACGCCAGCCACAGATTGCGCACGATCGTCCAGATGGGGAACTGCTCCATATGCCCCATCGTGCTCAGCCAGAACAGCAATTCCTCATCGCTCAGTATCTCGCCATCCTGCACTTCCTTTTCCGTGCGGGTGAACACACACTCCATGATATCCATCATTGCGTCCTGATACTTTTCCACAAACTGGCTCTGACTGCCGCAGAACGAAGCGAGCACCGTTTCCAGCGAATCCGTGTCCTCGCTGGCCGCCAGCAGCCCGAAATCCAGTTCTTCCGCCCCCATGTCCGCAAGCGCGGCGTTCAGCTCCGCCACCTCTGCCCGGACACGCACGGCGGGCAGGTACCGGTCATTGCCGTTTCGGTGGAAGCCCCAGCTCTCCGGCAGGACCCGGGTCACGATATCCCCGCTGCCAACCAGATTGAACACGTTGCTCGTGTCCCACTGCTCCTTCAGGGTACCGTCGGCATTGTGGTTGTTGTCATAGTCCCAGCGCAGGGCGGCGTCGCAGTCTGCCGTCAGAGCCGCCGGGGCCGCAAAGGTATACACGAACGTGTTCTCCCGCCCGATCTCTGGCAGCTCCTGCGCGACCCGCGCGGCCAGAAGCCCTGCCAATGCGCCGCCGCGGCTGTATCCGCCCATCCAGAGCTTGACCGTGCCCAGCTCCTCCCGCGCCGAAGCCGCGGCCAGATAGTCCCGCAGGGACGCAAAGATCTCGGGAACCGCCGCCGCGAAGCCCTCGTGGACACTTCCCGCGCCGGGCTTAAAGTTGGCGACCCATTCGTTGCCATAGCCGCCGCCCCGCACCATCAGCACCACAAGGGTGGTCGTCCCGCCGTCGGGAGCGGTCAGGGTCTTGCGGGCAATGCCATAGGCCGCATAATCCTCCACCGTGTTCTGGCTCACATCATAATGATAAAACTGCGCATCCGTAAAGCCCAGCGTCTTATACGCTGCTTCCAGATTATCCTCGCGGCCCACATTTCCATCGACCCAGTGATATGGATCGCTCTCCCAGGTATTAAAAGCCGCCATCGCCAAGCCCAGCGTCGCGGTCGCCAGCTCGTGGTCATACTCGGTGGCAGGATGGTCGAAAAAGCGCTCGCTGTAATAAAAATCATGGGTGAGGTCCGCGCCGTTCAGCTCGCTGCGGTAGGCAAACGTATACATTCCTTCCATCGGCTCCTGCGCCGCGGACGCGCAGGGAGCCAGCAGCCCCAGCAGCAGCGCCGCCGTCAGCAGCACACACACCATTCTTCGCTTCATTCCGTATTTCCCCTTTCTTCTTTTCCACTCGTTGGAAAAGAGTCTCCGGCTATTATAGCGTAACTCGCGCCGCAGAACAATGCTTTTTCCTGCAAAAACGGCATCCGCAGCCCCCAAAGGTTGCGGATGCCGTAAAAAATGGTATAGTAAACAACAGGAGTCAACCGGCCGTCCCTGCCTGCGGCTGATCGGCGCAGAAGTCCACGATGTGGCGGAACATCTGCTCCACTGCCGGGGCCATGGCCGCCGGACGCTGCACCGCGATGCCCACCACGCGGTACTCTGCCGGCTCGATGGGATAGATCTTGACGGCCGCGGTGCAGTCTTTCAGAAGCAGCTGCGGCATGATCGAGATGCCCAGCCCGGCTTCCACCATGGCAAGGTTGGACTGATCGTCCAGCACATGACAGCGCCGTTCGGTGCTGACCTTATATTTTTTGAGGAACCGGCGCATCTCGGCGTCGGTGGCGTCGCCCTGCACCACGAAGCTCTGGCCGTTCATCAGTTCCGGCGTCATCACGCCGCCGGGCGGCTCGGGCCAGTCCTGCGGCACGATGCACAGCAGCGGCTCCCGGAACAGCTCGGTCAGGGTGAACTCCTCCTTGCAGGTGGAGGACAGAAACGCGATATCCACCTGTCCGCTGCGCAGCCACTCCCCCACGTCCACATAAGTCCCCTGATAGACCTCGACCTCGATCTGGGGATACTGCGCCTTGAAGGATTTGAGGATGCCGGGCAGCAGGCGGGCGCACACCGAGTTGAACACGCCCAGCTTGACCTTGCCCTTTTCGAGGCCGTTGAGCCGCGCGATGCTCTGCTTGAGCGCCTCGTCGCTGTTGAGGACCGCGCGGATGGCCGGGTACAGCGACGCGCCATAGCTGGTCATGGTCACTCCGCTCTTGCCGCGGTTGAACAGCGCAAAGCCCAGCTCCTCCTCCATCACGGCGATGGCGTGGCTGATGGCCGAGGGGGTCAGGTGGAGCTGCTGCGCGGCCTTGTTGAAGCTGCCCTGCCGCGCCACGGCGTCAAAGATCTCGTAGGAAAACAGCGTCATGCCCTGGAGCCTCCTTTCTTCTATGAATCTTTTTCATCTTCCGGGGGATGTACTTCAATTTTCTTTTAGAGTGTACTATTCCCACCGGTCTTTGTCAAGCGCCCGGGCCGGATTTTTCGCTTCTCCGGCGATTTTTCACAGTTCACTTTGCCCTGTGGGGCACGAAATGAGGTATTTTTATGGAACAGAACACATCCCTTTCCGTCCGGCCGGGGCTGGACGCCGCACAGCTCAAGTACATTGCCTGCGGCACTATGCTGCTGGACCACATCGGCGCCTCCTGCCTGGAAATAGGCCTACTGGATGGCCTTCAGGACCCGCGCGTACCGTTTTCCCGGCTGGGCGACCCGGCCTATCCCCAGTGGGCCGTCTTTCTGGATATCGCCCTGCGTCTGATCGGGCGGCTGGCCTTTCCGCTGTATTGTTTCCTTTTGGTGGAGGGCTTTTTGCACACCCGCAGCCTCCGGCGCTACGCCCAGCGGCTGCTGCTGTTCGGGCTGGTCAGCGAAATGCCCTTCGACTGGGCCTTTCTGGGCGCTCCCTTTGATATGAGCCACCAGAACGTCTACTGGACGCTGCTGCTGGGCCTGCTGGCCATGGCCGGAATGAAACGCTTTGCAAACGAAGACGGCGGCCCCTCAGCCGGGGGCCTCCTCTGGGTCGCGGGATGCATGGCCGTCGCGGAGCTTCTGAAAACCGATTACAGTTGGTTCGGCATCCTGCTCATTGCCGCGCTCTACCTCTGGCGCGACGACCGTCGGACCCAGTGCACGGCGGGCGCGATGCTCTCGCTGTACAGCATGGTGACCGGTTCGCTGGCCTTCCTGCTGGTGTGGAACTACAATGGTGCGCGGGGCAAAGGCAACAGCAAGCTGCTCTACCTGTTCTATCCGGTCCACATCTTCATCTTGGGCTGCGTCACGCACTTTCTGATCCTCGGAGAATAAAAATTGCCGGAGCATCCGCTCCGGCGTTTTTGATTGGGATTCAGCGGGTCTGACCGGGGACGAAGCGGGCAAGCCGTGCGTCCACAGCGTCCATGATCCGGCGGCCGCGGCGGCCCAGCAGGCGGGGCAGGAGCTGCCGCGCCATCGCCCAGACCCCCAGCAGATTGCAGGCGATGATGACCAGCGTGAACAGCCCGGTCCACAGGCCGTAGAGCGGCGGTTCTTCCAGCAGGACAAAGGCCTCCGCCGCCAGCAGCAGGGCGTTGAACGCCACCCGGCGGGGATGGGTGTTCATATGGAGCATCCGGTAGGTGTCCCCTGCCCGCAGCACGAACACCAGCGCCAGGCCCAGGAAGGAGGCATAGGTCGCGCCGATCGGCCCCCACTGCCGGATAAAGAAATAGTTCATGATGCAGTTTGCCACCGCGCCCGCCAGCATGGTATACAGGCTGTGGGTGGATTTTTTGTACCGTACATAGATGCTATTCAGAAACTGATTGAAGCAGGTACAGACCGCGGCCAGCGTCAGGAAGGGAACGAAATGCCAGGAATAATAATAGTTTGCCTTCATGATGTGCATGACCGGGCGGCACAGCCAGATGATGCCTGCCGCGCAGCAGAACAGAACGCTGGAATAGCTGTAAAAGACCGTAGAGAAGAATTTTTCGATGCCGTTCTCCTCGGTGACGGCAGAGAGCTGCCACGCCTCATAGAAAATAAGGCCCAGCGTATTGAGGATGGTCGGCAGGAAATAGCCCGTGGAGAGCAGACCGCTCCATGCCGCGCCGCTGTGGCCGCCCAGGCCGTCGCACATATGGCGCACAAAGAACAGGTCCGAGGCGTTGATGACCCAAAAGCTGATCTGCGCCGGGATCATGGGCAGCGAGAAGCGCAGCATCTGCCGCCAGAGCTTCCGGTTCAGATGCCGCAGCTCCACATACCTCCACAGCCTGCACCGGAAGGTCAGGAACAGGATGCTGGTCATGTCGCCGCAGATGATCGCCAGCAGATACCCGGCGGCTCCCAGCTTGAAGCCCACCAGATACAGCACATAGAACATCAGGGTGGCGAAGGTGCACAGGATGCCGTCCACAGCCACAAGGCGGTTGCGCTCGCGGCTGCGCACGAACTGGGTGCAGAGGGTGCGCAGACAGCTGGTCAGGACGTAGATATACAGAAGCAGGCCATATTGGGCCATATCGGGCAGCAGCCGCGTCACCGGCCAGCACAGCAGCAGGATGCCATAGCCCAGCAGGATGGTCAGCAGGCCGTTGGTGAACACCTGTTTTTTGCTGTTGCCCTTATCCAGTCCAAAGCGGATGATGGCGTTGCTCATGCCCATGGAGACAAAGGGGATGAGCAGGTTGGCATACTGGCTCAGGATCTTGGACAGGCCAAGGTCCGCGATCTCCGCCATGGCATAGGTCAGAAAGGGCTGGACGATCAGGGTCAGCAGCTTGGACGAAAAGCTGGAGATGGCAAAGATGATGGTATTCCCGGCGAGCTTGGAATAGCGGTCCTGTCCCGCGCCGCGGGGATTTTCATTGGGCAAGGGGCTCCCCTCCTGTTGATTTGATATTCCTTGTTCTGCGCGGCTGCTTATTTCAGCAGCGCGCGGCGTACTTTCCAGTCCGGCAGCAGGCGCGCGACCTCGGCCCAGAACGCCGGGCTGTGGTCCGGCACGAGAAAATGGCAGTATTCATGCACGACCACATAAATTTGCGCGGCGGGGGGCATCTGATACAGCCGGAGCGCAAAGGTGATCTGCCGCCGCGCCGGGACGCACACCCCCCAGCGGCTGGTCATATCCCGCACCTTGATGACAGGCTTCTGCCCGCCCAGCACCTGCGCAAAGGCCGGATAGACCTGCGCGCTCAGGGCTTCAAAATAGGCCAGAGCCTCTTCCCTGTCCGGCAGAGGGCCTTCCAGCCGCCGGGCGCGGACGCGCTGGCGGTCCTGTGCCTGCGCGATCCACGCCGCGTGGGACAGCACAAAGGCGTCTGCCTCCTGCCACGGCGTACGCAGCGGGATGCTGACCGCCACGGTGCCGTCAGCCCGCACATGTAAGTTGAGGTTTTTCACCCGCCGCCGCGCCACCTCGTAAGAGATGCCGCCCGCGCTGCGCTGGCGGACCTCCGGTGCCGCCCGGGTCATGCGCGGCTGCGTTTTTTGAGCCAGTCCTCGACGGGCAGCTGCGCCAGCACCACGGCCGCAAAGATCAGCCCGCAGCCCAGCGCCTCACGCAGCGAAAGGCTCTGACTCAGCAGGAGCCAGCCGCCCAGCGCACTGAACACGCTCTCCAGGCACATGATGAGGCTGGCGATGGAGGGGTTCAGGTCCTTCTGGCCCAAAATCTGGAGCGTATAGGCCACGCCGCTGGACAATACGCCGCAATACAGGATGGGAAGGGCGTTGGCCGTGATATCCGCGAGGGCGGGAGACTCGAACAGCAGCGCCGCCGCGGTGCTCTCCACCGCCACGACGAAAAATTGCAGCAGGCTCAGCCGCACACCATCCACCTGCGGAGAAAAATGGTTCACCGCCAGGATCTGGAAGCTGAACAGCACCGCGCATGCCAGCAGCAGCAGGTCGCTGGCCTGCAGACTGCCAAAGCCGTCTTTCATGCACAGCAGATACAGCCCCCACACGGCGATGGCCATACACAGCCACAGCCGGGCATGGTTACGTTGGCCCAGCGCAAGGCCGAACACCGGCACCAGAACGACGTACATGGCGGTCAGGAACCCCGCCTTGGCGGTGGACTGGTCCAGCGTGATGCCCATCTGCTGGGCGGCCGACGCGGCAAACAGGAACGTGCCGCAGACGATGCCCGCCAGCAGCAGCGTCCTGCGGGCGGCAGGCGTTTTGGGCCAGCCGTACTCTGCCCCGGCGCGGCGGTGGATGCCGTCGAACAGGTAGACTGTGGGCAGCAGGACGAGCACCGCCAGCCAGCTACGGCCCGCCAGAAAGGTATACGCGCCCAGCCCGGCCCCCGCGCTCTGGGCCACGAAAGCCGTGCCCCAGATGAACGCGCAAAGGAGAAGGAGAAGAGAATTTCGGGTCTGTGTTTTCATATCAGCCGATGCCCTCCGCCTTCAGCAGGCCGTAAAGATAGTATCGGCTGGAATCATAGGAGATGGTCAGCCGGTAGGTCGCGTTGGGGTCCAGACCGGTCACGGTATAGCGGTAGTTCTGGCCATCGGTCTTGAAATAGCCGGTGCTGCCGCTCACATACTCCGCGCCGCCGTCCACTTTTTTCCAGACCGCGACCTTGAACTTCTGGGTGCCCTCCGCGGTGCCGCAGGCCGTGATGGTCAGCGTACCGCTGGGGACGGTGAAATAGCTGGTCTTGCGGCTCCAGATGCCGTTGAACACCACCGACAGGCTGTTGTTCGTCGTGGCGCTGGCGTATTTCGCCGAAGCGTCGGAGATGCCCTCCACGATCAGCGGGTCACTGGTCAGCTCGGCCCAGCGGGTGGTGTCCTCCTCCTGCACCTCGTCGGAGATGCCAAGGACTTTGTGCGCAAGACCGGTCAGCGTCTGCTTGCAGCCCGTGAGCGACACGGTGAGCAGGACCGCCGCCAGAAGAAAGGCAAAAATGCGTTTTGTCGTCCTCATTCTAAATTATCCTCAGCCAAATGTTTCATCCCTGCATCGCTTTTCGGTGCAGTGGCCTTAGTATACCGCATTTTGGCGCTGTGTACAAGAGAAGCGGCGGAGTTTTGTGCGATTTTCCTTTTGTTCCTTTTTTCCTTTTGTTCCTTTTTTGAAAAAAAGGAACCGAAAAAACTTTTCAATCGCAAAACGCATTCGCGTTTTGCAAAAAGGTTTATGGAAGCCGATGGTCAAGCGGCCACCTTTTGCGCGCTCCCGCGCGCGGGGGCTGAGCCCTACAGGCTCGCCAGCGCTGCGCACTCGGCGGCGGCCAGATCGTTCTGTGCGTCGCCGAACAGAGAGCCATAGCGGTACAGCGCCCAGCCCTGTGCGCCGCGGGCGCGCAGGTCCTGCACCTGCCGCGCCAACGCGCTGCCGGTATTCCACTGGGCGGTGCTGTCCTCATTCGCGCCGCCGTCCCCTTCTCCGATACGCCACGCGCCCAGACCAAAATACAGCGCCGTCCCCGCCGCCCGGGGCATCGACATCCATTCGGACACGATGTTCTCAAACGCGAAGCGGGTGCTGCCCGATTGCAGGGTATAGCCGTAGCCCCAATAGATCTGGGGGCAGAGATAATCCACCACGGTGTCTGCGCCCTCTGCGGCCAGCCAGGCGTCCACATCGCTGTACTGCTGGTTCCGGTCATTGTCCGGGTTGCCCTGCGGGCTGACGCCAAAGCGCAGCGTAGGGTCGACGGCCTTGACTGCGTCGTGGGCGGCCTTGACCAGAGCGGTCACGTTCTGCCGCCGCCATGCCCCCAGCTCCACCGCGCCGCTGGCGGCAAACTGTGCCTCATCCAGAGAAAGGTCGGTCGTGGGATAAAAGTAGTCGTCGAAGTGGATGCCATCCACGGCGTAGCGTTCCACCAGCTCGGCCACGCCCTGCACCACATAAGCCGCGGCGTCCGGGAGCGCCGGGTTCAGGTACAGCCCGCCGTTCACCGCGCACACCCATTCCGGGTGCGTATTGGCCAGATTTTCCGCCGCCAGGTTGGGCGGCATGGCCTCCGAGCTGCGCAGGCGGTAAGGGTTGAGCCACGCTTCCAGCGAAAGCCCCCGCGCATGGGCCTCTAAAATAAGGATATCCAGAGGGTCAAAGCCGGGAGCCACGCCCTGCGTCCCGGTGCACAGATGGCTCCACGGGAACAGCGCACTGGAATAAAGCGCGTCCCCGAAAGGCCGCACCTGAGCCAGGACCGTATTCAGGCCCAGCGTCACACAGTTGTCCATCAGCTGCGCCACATCCGCGCGGAAGGCTTCCTCAGACGAAAAGTCCATCTGAGACCATTCGAGATAGCTCACCCACATGGCGCGCCATTCTCCGGCGGGCAGGGCCGGATTCGGCTCAGGAGCGGAGCCGGACGGTTCCTCCTGGGCCGGGCCGTCGGCGGGCAGCCTTCTGCGGCGCAGCCACAGCCCGGCGGCGGTGCATACCGCCGCGCCCAGTCCCAGCAGGACAGTCCGACGGGCGACCTGCCTTTGACGGTGCGGAGCGTTCCGTCTGCGGCGCTGCGTCATGCGTCCTCCTCCTGCCCTTTGTACAGGCTGAGCGCCGCCCAGCCCCGGGCAGCCGCCAGAAGCACCCACAGCAGATTCGCCCAGAAGCTCAGCGCTGCGATGCCTCCATAAAGGGTCAGCAGCACCAGAAGAAGGTGCAGCAGCTCCGCCGCGCCTACCAGCTGGAGCTGCCGCGCGATGGGTGCGCCCCGGCGGTACTCCAGCGACAGCAGCGCGGGCCATGCCAGCGCCGAAGCCAGATAGCCCACCCATCCGCTGAACAGGTAGCTGAACATAAAGATCAGGAACACAAGAAAATAGGAGCGCTTTTCCGCGGCGGGCGCGCCTTTTTGCGCCGCGAGGAACAGCACGGCGATGGCCTCGATGCAGAATGCCGCTGTTTCGAGAAAGGACAGATCCTGTCCGGCCAGCACAGCAAAGCCATTGAGCATGCTGGCCCCTGCCGCCGCCAGAAGAAAGAAATACCAGGTCTTGCGTGTAAAGTTCAGTTTCATTGGTTTCCTCCCGCCTGCGGCACACCGCAGGCCAAAAAATACAGGCAGATTTTTTCCAATATTATAACACATTTGGATGCGGGTTGTGTTACAATAAGGAAAACTCTTTGGGAGGGAGCGCGTCATGAACGCTGTCTTTTCGATCCTTCTTCTGGTCTGCACGGGGGCGGTGCTCGTCGTTCTGCTGGCCCGCCGCGAGAAGTCCCGCCGCAGCCAGTACGGCCCCACCGGTCTGAGCGAGTTCCGCACCGACCTGCCGCTGGACGAGTGTTTCGACCGTCTGGACCTTCACAGCCCGGAGGATGTCTTTGCCTATGAGTGCCGCCGCGAGACCGACGGCGGTTTTCTGCTGCATCTCACGCTGCACCAGCCCACCCAGCAGCCGTTGGACACTCTGTATACGCTCCGGCTGGACCCCGGCCGCCAGACCGTAGTGACCCTGATCTTTCTGCGGGAGGCGTTCGGCTACGGCGAACCGCTTTTTTCGCCCGCTATGCTGGATGCGTTTATGCAGCAGAAGCTGGACGCCCGCCGAACCAAATGAACGCATGGAGAAAACCGAAAAAAGTGCTTTTCATTTGGGCGGTTTTTTGCTATACTGTTATGGTACACGGTGCGGGGGCCAGTCGCTCAGTTGGTCAGGGCTGGCGTCTCATAAGGGTCAGACCCTACCGTTCCGCATTTCCACAATCATTGTTTTTACGTTGTTTTTGTGTTTCACGTTGCGTTGAGATTCGCTCTCAGCTGCTTTTGGGCTACGAAAGCCGATTTGCGATCACACGGAACAACGACACAAGGGCCATTAGCTTAACGGTCAAAGCCGTCGGCTCATAACCGATCCAGTGGGGGTTCGAATCCCTCATGGCCCACCAAAAAGCACGAGATCATGCGTCTCGTGCTTTCTTTTTTCCTATTTATAAA
>JBJERT010000041.1:0-2131 GCA_051882435.1 Faecalibacterium sp. | reverse complement strand
AAAACCCCCGTAAACAAAACTCCCCCGCACCTTCCGGCGCGGGGGAGTTTTGTTTTGTGGAAAAGGTGGAAAACAGGGGAAAACGGAGGTTTTCCACATCCGGGGTTTTGCCCCGGCCTTTCGTGGAAAACTCGGCCCGGAATGATTCCAAATCGGAGAGAGGAAAATTCTGCCGAACGGGCAGACTGTGGAAAAATAAATTTTTCGCTCGACTTTCTTTTGTAAAATTGTCACTCTGCCCCCTTTTTCCGCCAGAGATTTCCATCTTTGGGTCGGGGTCAATACGGCTCGTATAAACTTTTCGAGCGGTGAATGTTGAAAACCCGGTGGAAAAAGTGGAAAACATCGGGGGAAAAACCGCTTCTTTTTCACGCAGACGGTGGAAAACCCGGTGGAAAAAGTGAAAAGCTTCCATCGCTGAGTTGAATGCCCCGTCCAAACATGATACAATGAGGGCAGGACCGGCTCGGACGCGGGACCGGAAATTTTTGACGTTACGGAGGCATCCTCATGAACTGGATCTCGAAGCTGGAACGGAAATACGGCCGCTTTTGCATCCCCAACCTCATCTCCATCCTCGTGGGCGGGCAGATCCTTGTCTACGCCATCGAGCTGTTCGTCAACCAGTATATCTCCTTTTACCTCAGCCTCGACCGTCTGGCGCTGCTGCATGGTCAGGTGTGGCGGCTGCTCAGCTTTGTGTTCATCCCCTTCAGCAGCGGCGGGCCGCTCAGCGTGATTTTGGGCATCTACTTTACCTGGTTCATCGGCTCGGCGCTGGAACGGGAATGGGGCGACTTCCGCTTTAATCTGTACGTCCTTCTGGGCATCGTGGGCGCGGTGCTGGCCTGTCTGCTCACAGGCTGGGCGGACACCTACTGTCTGTCGCTCTCGCTACTGCTGGCGTTTGCCATGCTGTACCCGGACATGCAGCTCCTGCTGTTCTTCGTGCTGCCGGTCAAGGTCAAATATTTTGGCATCTTTGCGGCGGCGCTGTGGGTGTTCAGCTTCCTGACCGCCAGCCTCATGGGCAAGCTGAACCTTCTGCTGTGCATGCTGGGGTTTGCAGTCTTTTTCGGCCCCAGCGCGTGGCGCAGCCTGCGGGCATGGGTGCGCCGCGAACAGTGGAAGCGCCGCAACCGCCGCTGAGGGGGCCGCACCGATGATGTTGGAACGGCTGGAAGGCAACGCGGAACTGAAAGCCAGCGTCCGCCTGATGCTGGCAGGCCGCCGCCTGACCCACAGTGTTCTTCTGGTGGGCGAAGAAGGGCTGGGCACGGGCTTTGCGGCCCGCTGCGTGGCGGCCGATTATCTGTATCCGGCGGGCGGCGCGCCCGCGGAGGCCCTGCTGCGCGGCGAATGCTGCCGCGCCGTGGGCAAGCCCGGCGACCGCGACAGCGGCCGTGTGGAGACCGGCGTGGTCCGCGAGGCCATCTCGGTGGAGGGCATGAGCGCGGGCGGGCGCTATCTGGTGAGCCAGGTCAAGGCGATGCGCTCCGAGATCTTCAACACCAGTCTTTCCGCCGAAGGGCGCGCGGTGCTGCTATACCATGTAGAACGCATGAACGAGGAATCCGCCAACGCCCTGCTGAAAGTCATGGAGGAGCCGCCGGAGGGCGTGCTGTTCCTGCTGACGGCGGATTCGCTGGCGGGGGTCCTGCCCACCATCCGCAGCCGATGCATCAGCTTTGCGCTGGCGCCGGTGCCGCCGGAGGACTGTGCGCGCTACTGCACCGCGCAGGGCGTAGACCCCAAGACCGCCGCCCTGTACAGCGAGCTTTTTGACGGTCATATCGGTTCGGTGCTGGCCGCCGCGCGGGACGAGGCCCGCCGCGCGCAGGCAGAGCAGGCGATGGAACTGGCCCGCGCCGCGGCGGCACATGACAGCTATGCGGCCGCTGTTCTGCTGGCATCCTATGAAAAAGACAAGGCCGGAGCGGCAGCTCTTCTGCGGGACCTGCGCGCCGTGGCCGCTGCGGGTCTGCGCCAAAGCTCCTATACGCCGCTGCGTGGCGACGCCGCCCAGCGCGTTCTGGCCCGTGCGGACGCGGCCATCCAGCGGCTTGCGGCGCAGGTCAACCCCAAGATCGTATTCAGTGTGCTGGCGGCAGAGATAGGAAAGTGAAGGCGG
>JBJERT010000040.1:0-10565 GCA_051882435.1 Faecalibacterium sp. | reverse complement strand
CTTTTGCGCGCTCCCGCGCGCGGGGGCTGCGCCCGCGGACAAAAAAATCCCGCGCTGCGGCAAAGCAAACGCAGCACGGGAACGGAGATGGTATCGTTTAGCGGGCGGAGACGTACTTATGCAGGGTCTTGCGGACTGCGCCGGGGCCGGCGTACAGCTCCTTGACCATGCCCTCGATCTTCTCGCCCAGACCGACGGCGTACAGGTCCACGCCGAACACATCGGTGCGGCTGTACAGAGCCTTCAGGCAGCTAAAGTCCTGCTCGCCCTCCTTGACCTCCAGCGGGGCCACGATGGCCTGCAGCTCCGCCAGCAGCGGATCGGGAGACGGCTCAAAGGGCTTGCCCTCGTCGTCGATGCCCTTGATATAGCGGGCATAACCGGCCAGCACCAGCGGGATGAGCACGAGGTTGGACTTATCCAGACCCTTGGCCTCATAGGCCTTGATGGTCTCGCCGAAGCGGATGGGCAGCTTCTGGGAGGTATCGGTAGCGATGCGCTGGGGCGCGTCGGGCATGAACGGGTTGGGCAGGCGGCGGTTGATGACCGCGCCGATGAACTCATAGGGGTTCAGCACGCCGGGGTCCACCACGACGGGCATGGCCTCGATATAGCCGATCTTCTGGATGAAGCCGCGCAGATCGGGGTCCGCCATCTCAGCGGAGATCAGGTCATAGCCCAGCATGCAGCCATAGATGGACATGGCCGTGTGCAGCGGGTTCAGGCAGGTGCAGACCTTCATCTTCTCGATCTTGTCCACGGTCTCGCGGGCGCAGTACAGCACGCCGCCCAGCTCCAGCGGGGGACGGCCGTTGGTATAGTTATCCTCGATGCACAGATACTCGGTCTCCTCAGCATTGACGAAGGGAGCGGTGAAGGTATGCTTCTCGGTGACGATGGTGTAGTTATCCTCGAAGCCGTCGTCGGCCAGCATCTTCTGGACCTTGGCGTCGGGGCGCGGGGTGATCTTGTCGATCATGCTCCAGGGGAAGGTGACCTTGGTCTCGTCCTGCACATAGGCCAGGAACTCGGCGGGGACCAGGCCCTGCTCCACCCACTTGGAAGCGTAAGCCAGCACAGCGCTCTTGACCTTGTCGCCGTTGTGCGAGCAGTTATCCATGCTCTGCACGGTCAGGGGCAGCGCACCCGCCTGGAAGCGCTCATACAGCAGCGCCGTCACCTTGCCCATAGCCAGGACGGGGGTCAGGCCGCGCTCCAGATCGGCGGGGGCCACACCGTAGCCCTTCTCGGTGATGGTGAAGGAGATCATCTGCAGGCTGGGCTTGCGGAACACCTCGCACAGGCGCGCCCAGTCCTCGGCGAAGGAGGGGTCCGCCTTGAGGCTCTCGGTCACGGAGGCGATGACCTTCTTCTCGATGCTGCCAGTGGACTGCAGGCAGACCAGCAGGCTCATATTGTCATAGGGGCGGTAAGCCTTGTCGATGATCTCATAGTCGAAGCTCTCGGCCACGATAACGCCGCGGTCATACTTGCCGCTGTTCAGCGCCTCGTTGAGGATGGCCGCCGGGAAGGCGCGGAAGATATTGCCCGCGCCGAAGTGGACCCAGGTCGGCTCCTCGTAGGTCTTGGCCTTGACCGCCTCGATGTCGAATTTGGGCAGCTCGTAGCCCTTCTCCGCCCATTCGGGGGAGAGGGAGCCGCTCTTGATGTCAGTCAGTTTCATGCAGAATCAGCCTTTCTTTTTCTCTTCATCCAGACGATCCAGCGTATCCCAGACGCCCAGCATATACTGGACACCCAGCGCACGGTCATACTTGCCGTAGCCGGGGCGGCAGGTGCCGGGGCCTTCCTCCCAGAGCTGACGGCCGTGGTCGGGGCGGATATAGCCCTCATAGCCGCAGTCATGGTAGGCGCGCAGGATCTCGATGATGCCGGTCTCGCCGCAGCAGTCGCGGTGTGCAGCCTCGGAGAAGTCGCCGTTGGGGAAGTGGTGGATGTTGCGGATGTGGCCGAAGGCGATGCGGTCGCAGTGCTTGCGCACGATCTCGGCACAGTTGTTGTTGGGGTTGGCGTTCAGGCTGCCGGTGCACAGGGTCAGGCAGTTGTACGGATCATCCACCATGCTCAGGAAGCGGTCGATGCTCTCGGCATCCACCAGCAGGCGGGGCAGGCCGAAGATATCCCACGGGGGATCGTCCATGTGGATGGCCATCTTGATGTCGCACTCGTGGCAGGTGGGCATCAGGGCCTCGAGGAAGTACTTGAGGTTCTCCCAGAGCTTCTCCTTGGTGACGGGGGCGTAGGCCTTGAACAGCTCGTCCAGCTTGGCCATGCGCTCCGGCTCCCAGCCGGGGAAGGTCATGTTGTACTTCTCGGTAAAGCTCAGGATGTAGTCGGCCATGGACTTGTAGTCGTCCTTGATCTTGTCCTTCTCGTAGAACAGGGCGGTGGAGCCGTCACCCACCGGGTGGAACAGGTCGGTGCGGGTCCAGTCAAAGATGGGCATGAAGTTGTAGCAGATGACCTTGACGCCGAACTTGGACAGGTTGCGGATGCACTGCTTGTAGTTCTCGATGTAGTGGTCACGGGTGGGCAGGCCGATCTTGATGTCGTCGTGGACGTTGACCGACTCCACCACATCCATGTCGAAGCCATAGGCATGGATCTGATCCGCCACCTTCTGGATCTCGTCCACTTCCCAGATCTCGCCGGGCATCTTGTCGTGCAGCGCCCAGACGATGCTGGTCACGCCGGGGATCTGCTTGATGTCGCTGAGGCTGACGGGGTCGTTGCCCTCGCCATACCAGCGCCAACCCATTTTCATAGGCATGATACTTCCTCCTTGGATCAATATTGGGGGGATATTCAGACGTTCTCACCGCGGCCCCAGAGCCGCTGTTATGCTTCTATTCTAATATATCAGTTCCAGGTTTGCAAGTGGCGTTTTGCCATTTTTTATGATTTATTCTTGGAGATTCTATACAAAAAGACGAACGAACCGTAAAATCGTACGATTCGTTCGTCCTGATTTCTGTATCACGGGCCTCAGCCCTCGATAAAATATTCCGGGTTTTTGCGGCGGGCCTCTTCCACCGAGATCTTGTAGCGGCTCAGGTGGGCGTTCAGCGCGCGCTCCACGTCCTCGGTGCGGCCGTGCAACACTGCTTCAAGGATGCGGGTGTGCTCGCGCACCACCGTCATGTTCTCGCCGCTCATCAGGCTGAACATGCGCAGCCGCTCGATGTGCTGGAACGACGAAAGCAGGTGGTCGAAATGCGCCTCCATCCCGTTCAGCTCAAAGGCACGGCGGTGGAAGGCGTTGTCCATTTCCAGCAGACGGTTGTCCCGTTCCACGCTCCGGGTGCTCTGATAGAGCTGGTCATATTGCTCCATCAGAGTGCGGTAGCCCGCCGCCTGCTCGGCGGTCAGACGGCCGCGGATGCGGCACAGCATCTCCTTTTCCAGCGTGAAGCGGGCGAACTGCTCCATCTCCATCAGCTTGAGGTCGATGGGGGCCACATGGGTGCCGCTCTGGGGCTTGATGGTGACCATGTGCGCGAGGTTCAGCATGATGATGGCCTCCCGCACCGGGGTGCGGCTGATGCCCATTTCTTCTGCCAGCTCCCGGTCGTTCAACGCATCGCCGGGCTTCAGCTCCATCCGTATGATGCGTCCCCTCAGCTTCTGATATGCCGCCTCCCGCGCACTCACTGCCGCCATGCCGTTTTCCTCCTGTGCCGTATTTTGTCGTAGCTCAACCACATTCTACGCGCAATCGGACGGCTCGTCAAGATGCCCCGGGTCAAAAATACAAAAACCTGAGCTTTTTCAACCGCCTGCCGCGGCCTTGCGGCAGGGCCTGCGGTAGAGCAGCGGCTTCCAAACGGCAGCCACCGCCAGCCCGCACACCACATCGATGACCGAGTGCTGCTTGGTGAACACGGTGGAAAGGCAGATCAGCCCAGCCCATGCCCATGCTGCCGCCCGGAGCCAGGGGCGCCCCGCGGCAAGGCTGCTGTAGGAAAACGCCAGCGCCATGCAGGCAGTGCTCTGGCAGTGGATGGACGGACAGACGTTGTTGGAGGAATCCGCCGCCCAGATGAGCCGCATCAGGCTCATGGCAAGGTTGTGCCGCCCCAGCGTTTCCGCCGCGGGGCGCAGGTCCACGCCGTTGGGCCAGATCATGTACACGATGAGGCAGAAGGTCATGCCCGAGAACATCATCAGACAGAGCTTGTCGTAGCTGGCGGTGTCGTTCCACCACAGCAGCGCCAGCACCGCCGCCAGCAAAATGAACCAGCTGCAATAGGGCAGCACGAACCATTCGCAGAACGGGATGGCATCGTCCAGACGGGCGTGGAGGATGTATTTCGGCTCCTTGATGGTAAGATCCAGCGCAAAGAACCAGATCAGATAAAGGATCCAGTACGCCTGGAACCAGAGATGCGGCCGCAGACGCGGCAGACGTTTTTTCGTATCCATGTCATTTCTCCTGTTCAAAACTAAGGAGCCTCCATTGTAGCACAACCGTTCGGCTTGCGCAAACGCAAAAGCTGCGATACAATAGAAAAAGACCGGAATCTTCATCATTTTCGCAAAATTGATAAAAAACACCCGGGAGGCTGACCCCATGTCAAACCCTATCCGCCTGATCGCCCTCGACCTGGACGGCACACTGCTGAACGACCGCAAGGAGCTGACCGCTCCCACGGTCCGGGCGCTGACCGCCGCCGCGGAGCGCGGCGTTTGGATCGTGCCCGCCACGGGCCGCACCGCTTCGGGCGTCCCTGCCGCACTGCGGGCGCTGCCCGGCGTGCGCTACGCCATCACAGCGAACGGCGCGCGGGTCATAGACCTTGTTTCCGGCGAGACGCTGCGGGAGCTGTATATCCCCCAGCCGCTGGCGCTGGACGCCTATGACCGTCTGATGCAGTATGAATGCGTCGTGGATATCTTCCAGGACGGCCAGGGCTATACCAGCGCCGCCAACCGCGCGCAGATCGACCGCTTCGTGCCCGAGAACCTGCGCCCCTATATCCGCACCACCCGGCAGGACCTGCCCGATATGCGGGCCTATATCGCGGCGCAGCAGCGCGGGCTGGAAAAATTCACCCTGTTCTTCCTCACCGACGCGGAGCGCCTCCGCGCCTGGAATGAGATGACCGCGCTGGGGCTGGAGGTCGTCTCCAGCCTGCCCCTCAATATGGAGCTGAACGCCGCCGGTGTGAATAAGGGCGCCGGACTGCTGGCGCTGGCCGACGCGCTGGGCCTGCCTGCCTCTGCCCTTATGGCCTGCGGCGACGGCGGCAATGATATCGAAATGCTGCGCGCCGCCGGGCTGGGCGTGGCAATGGCCAACGGCTTCCCCGAGGTACGCGCCGCCGCCGATTTTGTCACCCGCAGCAACGAGGAGGACGGCGTTGCCTACGCGATCGAACGCTTCGTGCTGGACTGAATCATCGCCTGCTTCCCGCTTCGGGGCGCAGCCCCCGCGCGCGGGAGCGCGCAAACGCTGGCCGCCCCCCTTCCGTCCAACCAACAAACTCGCCCGCCCATCGCGCAGGCGATGGGCGCAGTAAAAAGTTTTTCGGTTCCTTTTTTCAAAAAGGAACAAAAAAATCCTCAACGTAAAGGAGCCCCCTCATGCTTTCTTCCGAACCTGTTATCCGCCTGGCCGCGCTGGACCTGGACGGGACGCTGCTGGACCATCACAGCGCCATCACGCCGCGCACACGGGAGGCGATCGCCGGGGCGGTAGCCCGCGGTGTCGTCGTCGTGCCCGCCACGGGCCGGCCGCTGGCCTCGCTGCCGCCGGTGGTGGCCGAGCTGCCCGGGATCCGCTACGTCCTCACCTCAAACGGCGCGGCGGTGTGGGACCTGGGCGAGCGCCCTCTGGCCGCGGTCTACAGCCGCTATTCCAACGCCGACCAGCGTGACACCGCCGAGCCTCGCTGCCTCATCCAGCGCCCCCTGCCCGTGCAGACCGCGCGGCAGGTCTTTGCTCTGTTCCAGCAATATGACGGCGCACTCAATGTGTTTTCCGACGGCCGCGCGATCCGCGACCCGGAGAGCATGACCCGCAGCATGGCGCGTCTGGCCCGGCTTTCCACCGAGGCCGCACAGCCCAATGACGGCCGTTTTACCATTGTCCCATGGTTCAACGAATGGATGTCCCGCAACGCCCATGCGGTGGAAAAATTCTGCATGTTCTTCGACAGCGGCGAACAGGCGCAGGCCGCGCTGCCCGCCTTCCTTGCTCTGCCGGGCATCGAGGTCGTGCAAGGCTCCCCCGATAACATCGAGGTGACCGCCGCGGGCGTGGACAAGGGCGAGGCGATGCTGGCGCTGGCCGCGCAGCTGGGCATCCCCCGGGAACAGACCCTCGCCGTGGGCGACAGCGAGAACGACCGCGCCATGCTCGAAAAGGCCGGTGTGGCCGCCGTGATGGCCAACGGCATGCCGCATATCCAGGCTCTGGCCGACCTTGTGAGCCGCAATGACTGCGACCACGACGGCGTTGCGGAGCTGTTTGAACGGCTGAAAATTTGATTTTGTGCAATGTATACAAGCTCCTATCCGAAACATTGTGCTTGTTGGGCATTACCAAAATCGGCGCTCTGGTTTATACTAATATTACACAGGCGTATGGTGGTCAAGCCATGCCCAACGGCTGGATCCGCCCGCCCTTTCAAGAGCGTGTAACGTTAAAGCACAAAGGAGAAATGCGTTATGAATCCCGTTATCGAAAAGGTCTATCAGATCGGCATTATCCCTGTCATTGCATTCAACAGCGTGGACGAGGCCCTGCCCCTGTGCAAGGCTCTGGCCGACGGCGGCCTGCCCGCTGCTGAGGTCACCTTCCGCACCGCCTGCGCCGAGGAGTGCATCCGCCTGATCCACGAGCAGATGCCCGAGATGCTGCTGGGCGCCGGCACCGTCCTGACCACCGACCAGGCCGACCGCGCCATGGACGCGGGCGCTTCCTTCATCGTCGCCCCCGGCTTTGACCCCGCTGTGATGCAGCATGTCATCGATAAGGGCGGCATCGCCATGCCCGGCACCGCCACCGCAGGCGAGATGCAGCAGGCCATGAACATGGGCTGCGAGGCCATCAAGTTCTTCCCCGCTGAGGCCAACGGCGGCGTGAACATGATCAAGAACATCGGCGCTGCCCTCAAGACCGCCAAGTGGATGTGCACCGGCGGCGTCAACGCCAAGAACGTCAACGATTATCTGGGCTATGACCAGATCATCGCCGTGGGCGGCACCTGGATGTGCAAGAGCGACGTCATCAAGGCCCAGCAGTGGGACAAGATCACCGCTATGAGCAAGGAGGCCGTCGACACCATGCTGGGCCTGCACCTGGCTCACATCGGCGTCAACTCCGAGAACGAGGAGCAGGCCATGGCTACCGCCAACCTGCTGGGCAGCCTGCTGAACATGAAGGTCGCCCCCGGCAACTCCAGCATCTTCGTCGGCAAGAAGGAGTTCGAGATCATGAAGAAGCCTGGCCGCGGCACCAACGGCCACATCGCCATCGGCTGCAACAACGTCGACCGCGCCATCTATCACCTGTCCCGCCGCGGCGTGAAGTTCGATCTGGACAGCAAGGTCATCAAGAACGGCAAGACCATCGCCTGCTATCTGGCGGACGAGATCGGCGGCTTTGCCCTGCACCTGGTCCAGGCCTGAGCCATTCCCCTCTGAAACGTTCCTGCCACACCGGGCCGACGGCCCGGCGGCGGGTCCTGGTTTTTCCCCGCACGAAGAACACACACTGAGAACAAAAAGGAGAATACCACAAATGAAAGTCGTTACTTTTGGTGAACTGATGGTCCGTCTGCAGCCGTTCAACTACGAGCGTTTCGTCCAGGCAAGCAACCTGGAGTTCACGTTCGGCGGCGGTGAGGCCAACGTCGCGGTCTCTCTGGCAAACTACGGTCTGGACGCAGCCTTCGTCACCAAGCTCCCCGCTCATGCCATCGGTCAGGCCGCGATCAACAGCCTGCGCCGCTACGGCGTCGATACCAGCATGATCGTCCGCGGCGGCGACCGTGTGGGCATCTACTACAACGAGAAGGGCGCTTCTCAGCGCGGCTCCGTCTGCATCTACGACCGCGCCAACAGCGCTATCCAGCTGGCTCAGCCCTCCGACTTCGACTGGGAGAAGATCTTCGAGGGTGTGGATTGGTTCCACTTCACCGGCATCACCCCGGCTCTGGGCGAGAACGTCGTCGAGATCTGCCGTGAGGCCTGCAAGGCTGCCAAGAAGGCCGGCGCCAAGATCAGCTGCGACCTGAACTACCGCGGCAAGCTGTGGACCCGTGAGCAGGCCCGCGCTGCCATGACCGATCTGTGCCAGTACGTTGACGTCTGCATCTCCAACGAGGAGGACGCCAAGGACGTGTTCGGCATCGAGGCCGAGGCTACCGACATCTACGGCGGCTCCCTGAACCACGAGGGCTACAAGAGCGTGGCCAAGCAGCTGGCTGACAAGTTCCACTTCGAGAAGGTCGCCATCACCCTGCGCGAGTCCCACAGCGCCTTCGACAACGGCTGGAGCGCCATGCTGTACGACGTCGCTTCCGACGAGTACTGCTTCTCCAAGAAGTACAACCTGCACATCATCGACCGCGTTGGCGGCGGCGACTCCTTCGGCGGCGGCCTGATCTACGCTCTGCTCACCGGCAAGAGCACTCAGGATGCGGTCGAGTTCGCTGTGGCTGCTTCCGCTCTGAAGCACTCCATCGAAGGCGACTACAACATGATGACCGTTTCCGAGGTCGAGAAGCTGGCTGGCGGCGACGGCTCCGGCCGTATCCAGCGCTAAGGCGCGGGAGGACCTCCTGAATGGATATCCGTTATTCCTGCAACCAGAAGGATTTCAAGCGCTACACCACCGAGGAGATGCGCGACGAGATGCTCATCACCGGCCTGTACAAGGCGGATGAGGTCGTGGCCGTTTACAGCCATGTGGACCGCATGGTCACGCTGGGCTGCATGCCGGTGCACGAGGTCGTTTCCATCGACAAGGGCATCGATATCTGGGCCAACTTTGGCACCCACTATTTCCTCGAGCGCCGCGAGATCGGCATGTTCAATATCGGCAAGGACTCCAAGGGTATCGTCGTTGCCGACGGCGTGCGCTATGAGCTGGGCTACAAGGACTGTCTGTATATCACCAAGGGCACCAAGGAAGTCACCTTCCAGTCCGAGGACCCGGAGCATCCGGCCAAGTTCTTCATGGTCTCTGCCCCGGCACACTGCTCCTATGAGACCCGCCTCATCAAGATCGCGGAGGCCAACCACCGCCCCCTGGGCAGCGTGGAGACCTGCAACAAGCGCACCATCAACCAGTTCATCCACCCGGATGTGCTCAAGACCTGCCAGCTCAGCATGGGCATGACCGCGCTGGACCCCGGTTCCAACTGGAACACGATGCCCAGCCACACCCATGAGCGCCGCATGGAGATCTATACCTACTTCGAGATCCCCGAAGGACAGGCTGTGTTCCACATGTGCGGCGAGCCGACCCAGACCCGCCACATCGTGATGCACAACGAGGACGCTGTCATCAGCCCCTCCTGGAGCATCCACAGCGGCGTGGGCACCTCGAACTACACCTTTATCTGGGCCATGGGCGGCGAGAACATGGAGTTTGACGACATGGACAACATCGCCACCACCGACCTGCGCTAAAACCCATCATAAAAGCCCCGTACACGGTACGAGCCGGGTGCGGGGCTTTCTCTTAAAAAATATGGAAGTGCGACCCGGGAGCTTTCCGGCACCGCTTCCCAGAAAAGGAGAACACAATTCATGGATCTTTCTGCATTTGACCTGAAGGGCAAGGTCGCCCTGATCACCGGCGGCGCTCATGGCATCGGCTTCTCCATTGCGGAGGGCATGGCAAAGTGCGGTGCGACCGTCTGCTTCAACTGCTCCAACCAGGCCAGCTATGAAAAGGGCATGGCCGCATACCAGGCTGCCGGCATCGACGCACACGGTTATATTGCCGATGTGACCGACGAGAATGCTGTCAACGCTATGATCGCCCAGATCAAGGCGGATGTAGGCCCTGTGGATATCCTGGTCAACAACGCTGGCCTTATGAAGCGCATCCCCATGGTGGAGATGAGCCACGCAGACTTTATGCGCGTCATTGACGTGCACGTTGGCGGTGCATTCAACTGCTCCAAGGCTGTCCTGCCGGACATGATGGAAAAGCGCGAGGGCAAGATCATCAACATCTGCTCCATGATGAGCGAGCTGGGCCGCGAGACGGTCTCCGCCTACGCTGCCGCCAAGGGCGCGCTGAAGATGCTGACCAAGAACATCGCTTCCGAGTACGGCGAGTACAACATCCAGTGCAACGGCATGGGCCCCGGTTATATTGCAACCGAGCAGACCGCTCCCCTGCGTGAGATCCAGCCGGACGGCAGCCGCCATCCCTTCGATAAGTTCATCATCGGCAAGACCCCCGCTGGCCGCTGGGGCGATCCTGAGGATATGGTCGGCCCCTGCGTATTCCTGGCTTCCCATGCCTCTGACTTCGTGAATGGTCACATCCTCTACGCCGACGGCGGCATCCTGGCTTACATCGG
>JBJERT010000039.1:0-2179 GCA_051882435.1 Faecalibacterium sp. | reverse complement strand
GGGGCTGCGCCCCGACAAGGAGGAGAAAGGAACATGCCTGCTGCATATGCACACCGCCGTTTTGGCGCGGACGTTTTGGCACGGCTGCCCGCCGCAGCGCGGACGCCCATCGAGCGGCACCGGGAGCTATACGACATCGGTCTGCACGGGCCGGATATTTTTTTCTACTACCATGCGCTGCGCTCGAACCCTGTGAGCAAAATGGGGTTTGCCATGCACGACGAGCCGGGCAGGGTGTTTTTTTCGGAGGCGCACCGTCGGCTGGCGCGGGCGCAGGACCCGGAGGCTGCGCTGGCATATCTGCTGGGCTTCGTGTGTCATTTTTCGCTGGACAGCACCTGTCATCCTTACATCGAGCAGTACATCCGAGATACGGGCGTGAGCCACTGTGAGATCGAGACGGAATTTGACACTGCGCTGATGCGGCAGGATGGCCGCGACCCGGCGCGGTTCTTCGCGGCAAGCCACATCCATCCCTCGGCGGAAAATGCGGCGGTGATCGCTCCTTTCTTTGACGGAGTGACCCCGCAGCAGACGAAAGAAGCGCTGGAGGGCATGGTACAGGTGCATCATCTGCTCCAGATGACCAGCCCGCTCAAGCGGAGCGTGGTGCTGGGCGGGATGCGGCTGGTGGGCAAATATGACTTGCTGCACGGCCTGGTGGCGAATGCCCAGCCCAATTCTGCCTGCGGACAGAGCACGGCACGGCTCAAGGAGCTGTACCAGCAGGCTCTGCCGCTGGCGCAGCGGCTGATCCTGTCTTATCCGCAGGACGGTGCACAGGACAGCGCCTATCATCACACCTTTGGCGAGGACTAAAAGGAGAACTTTATGCAGGAAAACACCCGAAAATTCCAGGTGACGCCGCTGGAGCGGTCCTGGATCTTGTACGATGTGGGCAACTCGGCCTTTGTGCTGATGGTGTCCACCCTCATCCCCATCTTTTTCAATGCGCTGGCGGAAGGCGGCGGGCTGAGTTCGGTGGAATATCTGGCCTATTGGGGCTACGCGACCTCGATCGTCACGGTGGTGACGGCCATCCTCAGCCCCATCCTCGGTTCGCTGGCGGACACAAAAGGCTACAAGAAGCCTATTTTTATCCTCTGCCTTGTGGTAGGCGTGACGGGATGCTGTGCCATGGGCTTTGTGCGGTCCTGGTTTCTGTTCCTGGCCATTTTTGTCATTGCGAAGATCGGCTATTCGGGCAGCCTCGTCTTTTATGACGCCATGCTCAACGATGTGACCACGCCGGAACGTGTGGATATGGTCTCCTCCCGCGGCTATGCGTGGGGATACATCGGAAGCTGCGTCCCCTTTGTGGTCTGCCTGGCGCTGGTGCTTGGCTCCGGGGCGATCGGGCTGGATCAGATGACCGCCCTGAGCATCGCTCTGGTCATTACGGCCGCATGGTGGCTGCTGGTCACGCTGCCACTGCTGCGCAGCTATAAGCAGACCCACTATGTTGAGGTGCAGAAACACGCCATCCGGCAGAGCTTTGTGCGCATCGGGCAGACGCTCCGCACTCTGCCGCAGGACCGGCAGGTGTTCTGGTTCCTGCTGGCCTTTTTCTGCTACATTGACGGCGTGTACACCATCATCGATATGGCCACCGCCTATGGCACTGCGCTGGGACTGGATACCACCGGGCTGCTGCTGGCGCTGCTGGTGACGCAGATCGTGGCATTCCCTTCGGCGCTGGTGTTTGGCCGTCTGTCCGCAAAATATCCGGCCCGGAAGCTCATCCCGGTGTGCATCTCGGCTTACGTCGGCATTGCAGTGTTCGCCTTTTTCCTGAAATATCAGTGGCAGTTCTGGGTGCTGGCCGTTGTGGTGGGCATGTTCCAGGGCGGTGTGCAGGCGCTCAGCCGCTCGCACTTTGCCAAGATCATTCCGCCGGAGAAGTCGGGCGAGTATTTCGGCCTGTTCGATATCTGCGGCAAGGGGGCGTCCTTCCTTGGCACGATGATCGTCAGCGTGGGCACGCAGCTCACCGGCAGCGCCAATGTGGGCGTCGGTTCGATCGCTGTGCTGTTCGTGATCGGTCAGATATTGTTCAACAAGTCCTGCCGCATGGAAAAAACATCCAGCGCAGAAAAATGAGATCCCTCTTCCGCCGGGCACTGCCCGGCGGCTTTTTTATTGCAGCCGGAGCCGACGCATGGAACCTTTCCGGCGGCCC
>JBJERT010000038.1:0-2180 GCA_051882435.1 Faecalibacterium sp. | reverse complement strand
CCGGCAAACCTTGGAATTGACAAAAAGCAGAAGAAATACTATACTTGTTGCAACGAAATGCGTATAGGGGCGCACCATGGGCGTGCGCTCACCGCCCTGCGCAGGGGCCGCCGCGGTCGCATCGAGCAGATGGACTGGGACAGGCACGAGAAGCCCCCTGCGGAACAGGCATACCGATCTGATCTCTATACGATACATCCCGTGGAAGCAGACAGGAGTGTTTGATGCTTCCCATGCGGCACAGGCCATGCTCAACGGAGGGCGGGCCTGCGTTTTGCGACCAGTTTTTTGGAGGTACGAATGGCACAGACGAAAGAACCGAACGCTCAGGCGTATGCAAAGACCGGCGAAGGCGCGGACAAGCGCCCCCGCACCCCCCGCCGCCCCTATTATCCGCGGCGTCCCCGCCGTCCCCAGCAGCCCCGCGAAAGCGCGATCCCCATCCACATCTATCCGCTGGGCGGTCTGGGCGAAGTGGGCAAGAATATGACCATCTATGAGTGCTGCGGCGACATGATCATCGTGGACTGCGGCCTCGTTTTCCCGGACAGCGATATGTATGGCGTGGATCTTGTGATCCCGGACTTCACTTTTGTGGTCCAGAACAAGGACAAGATCCGCGGTCTGCTCATCACCCACGGTCACGAGGACCACATCGGCAGCATCCCGTATCTGCTGCAAAAATTTGATGTGCCGATCTACGGCACACGGCTGACCTGCGGCCTCATCCGCAACAAGCTGGAGGAGTTCGGCCTTGCGGGCAAGACCCGCTTCGTGGAGATCACCCCGCGGCAGAAGATCAGGATGGGCTGTTTCACGGTGGAGCCGATCCACGTCAACCACTCCATCCCGGACGCGGTGGCCTACGCCATCGACAGCCCGGCGGGCACGGTCATCCAGACCGGAGACTTTAAGATCGATTATACTCCGCTGGCCTGCGGTGTCACCGACCTGTCCACGCTGGCGGAATACGGCCAGCGCGGCGTGCTGGCGCTGCTGAGCGATTCCACCAACGCCGAGCGCCCCGGCTTTACCGCTACGGAGCAGAAGGTGGCGGCGGGTGTGCGCAATCTGTTTGCGCGGGCGCGCAACAAACGCATCATCATTGCGACCTTTGCGTCCAATATCTACCGTGTACAGCAGATCATCGATCTGGCCGTAGAGGATGGACGCAAGGTGGCTTTCAGCGGGCGCAGCATGGTCAACAACACCGCCATGGCGCAGGAGCTGGGCTATATGCACATCCCGGAGGGCACCCTCATCAGCGTGGACGAGCTGAACCAGTACGCTCCCGAGCAGGTCGTGCTCATCACGACCGGCAGTCAGGGCGAGCCATTGAGCGCACTGTCCCGCATGGCCTCGTGCAGCCACCGGCAGGTGCGGGTCGGCCCCGGCGATTTCATCATCATCTCGGCCAACCCCATCCCCGGCAACGAAAAGAGCGTGACCAAGATCGTCAACGGCCTTCTGCTGCTGGGCGCGGAGGTCATTTATGAGAGCATGTACGACGTGCATGTCTCCGGCCACGCCTGCCAGGAGGAGCAGAAGCTCATGCTCACCCTGACCCGTCCGCAATATTTCATGCCCGTCCACGGCGAATACAAGCAGCTCAAAAAGCATGCCCTGACAGCCGCCAGCCTGGGCATCCCGACCAGCAATATCCTCATTGCGGAGAACGGCTCTAATGTTATCCTCTCCCGCGACGAGATCAAGCTGGGCGAGCCGGTCACGGCGGGCGCCGTGATGGTGGACGGTCTGGGCGTGGGCGATGTGGGCAACGTGGTCCTGCGGGACCGCAAGCATCTGTCGGAGGACGGCCTCGTCATCATCGTGGCGACGGTGGACAGCAAGACCGGCAAGGTGCTGGCCGGGCCGGATCTGGTGAGCCGCGGCTTCGTCTATGTGCGCGAGAACGAGGGCCTGATGGACGGTGCCCAGAGCATCGTGGAGGCCGCGCTGGACCGCTGCGTGGACGAGCATGTACGCGACTGGAACAGCGTCAAGACCCGCGTGCGCGAGGCGCTGAGCAGCTATATCTATCGCCGTACCAAGCGCAGCCCGATGATCCTGCCCATTCTCATGGAGGTCTGACACGGCGGCCGGGGGACACTGGCCGTTTCCGCCGCTGGGCGCAGCCCCCGCGCGCGGGAGCGCGCAAACCAGTGCCGCCGCCTCCCGTC
>JBJERT010000037.1:0-2203 GCA_051882435.1 Faecalibacterium sp. | reverse complement strand
AAGGAACAATCCATCCCGTTACCTTCTTCCCGCTCCAACGGCTACCGGCTCGGCGCAGCAGCGTTCGGCGGGCGCGGCATCCATGCGGGGCAGCTTCTCATTCTTCTGGGCAGTGCGGGCCTTGTCGTAGCAATAGCGGATGATGGCCTGGCGGCGGACGATTCCGATAAAGATGCCCCGGTCATCCACCACAGGGACAAAGTTCTGATTCATGGCCGCCTCGATGAGCTGATCCATGCTGGTGGTGACCGTCACGGCTTTGTAGTCCCGCTTGTGGGGGAAGGCCGAGATGGGCACATCCTCCGCGCCCTCCAGATCCAGCCCGTGGTACTTTTTCAGCCCCCAGAGCAGATCGCCCTCGGTCAGCGTGCCGACATACTCTCCCTTCCGGTTCAGCACAGGGATGGACGCGTAACGGTTGTTCTCCCACTTTTCCAGCGTCTGGCGGAGGGTGAAGTCATCGTATACATACATCAGATCCTGCTTGGGGGAAAGGAAAAACAGAATATTCATAAAAACAGCTCTCCTATTATCTCGTTTTTGCTGTGCAGCGTTCCGCGCATGGACCGGCCGCTCCCTGCACCCCTTTGCTTCCGGGGCGGGATGCGGGCGTCCGTCACCTTCAGTTTAGCACTCTTTCATAGTAAAAGGAACCTTTCCGGCCCATTTTTTATAGTTTATTCACATACCTTCCCGAAAGCGTTTACAATCGGTGCGGACACGGGCGGACGGCAGGCGCGCTTCCCTTCCAGTGTACCGCAGCCCGGCGTCGAACCGGCGCGAAAGCTGCCCCGGCCGGTCTTTTGCCGCACAAAGCGCGGAAAATGCCGCCAAAACCGCGCTTTCTCACAATTTGAACTGTACATCAATGCCGGAAAGTTGTATAATAAATGTGGTATATGCTCCGCCTCGGCGCTCTGAGCCGTGCAGCGGAAGACCCACCTTTCCCCAGCCCGGCCTCCCCGGGCCAGGACAATAGTAAGGAGCAGAGCGACTATGATCACTTCCCGTTTCCCGTTAGGGAATGTCAGCTTTACCGCCGAGTATTTCTCTACGCTCGTGGGTGAGGCAACCAAGCAGTGCTATGGCGTGGCTGCCATGGCCCCGCGCGATCTGACAGACGCTGTCGTCAGCTTTGTGCGCGGCGCCGATTATTCCGAAAAGGGCGTGCGTGTCACCCAGCAGGAGGGCCGTCTCGTCATCGAGGTGCATATCGCGGTCATCTACGGCCTGAACATCGCCACCGCCGCGCGCAGCATCTCGCACCGCATCAAGGATGAAGTCGAGCAGGCCACCGGCCTGAAGGTCGCCCGCGTGGTCGTTTCGGTGGACGATGTGATCGCCTGACCGCCGCGGCCCGCACCGTACACCGCAGCCGCCCACACCGGGCGCTGCCGGGAGAAAACAAGGAGTGGAAAACAATGATTTCTGGTAAGACCCTGCGCGACGCCATTATTTCCGGCGCGAATAATATCAACAACCAGCGGTCCCGCGTGGACGAGCTGAACGTGTTCCCTGTCCCGGATGGAGACACCGGCACCAATATGGGCATGACCGTGGGCGCCGCCGTGCGCGAGCTTCAGGCTCTGGAGGATAACTGCACCGTCGGCGAGGCCGCCAAGACTGCCGCCAGCGCCATGCTGCGCGGCGCCCGCGGCAACTCCGGCGTCATCACCAGCCTGCTGTTCCGCGGCTTCTCCAAGGCTCTGGAGGGCAAAAAGGAGGCGGGCGCCTCCGACCTCGTCGCCGCACTGAAGAAGGGCGTCGAGGGCGCGTACAAGGCCGTCATGAAGCCCACCGAGGGCACTATCCTGACCGTGGCCCGCGTGGCATCGGAGGAGGCTGCCGCCAGCTCCATCGCCGACGTGGCCGAGCTGTGGGAGCTGGTCATGGCCGCGGGCCAGCGCGCGCTGGACGATACCCCCAACCTGCTGCCCGTTCTGAAAAAGGCCGGCGTCGTGGACGCGGGCGGCCAGGGCATCATGATCATCTTTGAGGGCATGGGCAAGGTGTTCCGCGGCGAGCCGATGATCACCAGCTCCGAGCTGACCCAGAACAAGGCCAAGCTCTCCACCGCCAACGCGGGCAAGGGCGTGTTCACCGACGACCTGATGAAGGTGGAGGATATCACCAACGGCTACTGCACCCAGTTCCTCATCAACAAGAACGAGGGCGCTTCCGCCGCCAAGATGCGCGCCTTTGC
>JBJERT010000036.1:0-2206 GCA_051882435.1 Faecalibacterium sp. | reverse complement strand
TGAAATTTTTTGCTTTTGGCTCTGCCTCTTGTGGATTTGGGGAAACTATGCTATAATCTCTCATGTGATGCGCCATCGCCAAGTGGTAAGGCAGAGGACTTTGACTCCTCCATTCCGTCGGTTCGAGTCCGGCTGGCGCAACCAGAAAGCCCTTCGGCTCCGCCGCGTCTGCGGTCGGCCGAAGGGCTTTTCTTTGTCAGTGGCGGCGGATCTTTTTGGGGGTCTTGCGGCTGTGCCAGGCGTTGAGCAGCAGCCACAGGCCATAGACCGCTGCGGCCAGCGCGCTGAGTGCCAGCACGACCTTGAGGTACAGGCTGCCGAAAAAGTCCTGGATCTTGGCGATGGTATACAGCAGCGGATTGCGGCTGACATCCTGCCCGGCGATCAGGTTCACCACGCCGATGGTCTCGCCCGCCAGCTTCAGCTCCACAGTGCCCACGATATCGCCCTGCTGGATGGGGGCGCAGACATAGTCGGGCAGATGGAAGTATTTCTGGGTCACCGAGCTGTCCCCCGAGGCGGGCAGAATGGTCATCATGTTGTCGTCCGGGTAGAGCATCAGGGTGTCGGTGTCGGAGGAGTATTTGACCGGGATCTCCGCCAGCGCAAGATCGGTATCCAGCGCGGCCTGGATGGAAAAGCTGTCATAGACCCAGTCGATGAGGCGGGTGGTCTCGTACAGGGCGGGGCGGCGGTTGGAGTAACCGTAATCATCGCAGGTGTCCGGGCTTTCCATGACACAGAAGATGTAGGTCTCGCCGTTTTTGGTGGACCAGGAAACGTAGCTCTGGGTGCCGTGGTCGTTTTTGTAGGCCAGCACGTCGCACATGCCGCCCTGCATCGCGCTGCGGTAGAATTTGCCGCCGCTGGTCTTGTTCAGGGCCACGTTCTGGCTGACCAGCACGAAGGACTTGCTGTGCTTTTCCTTGGCGGGCATCGTGAAGGTAGGCTCGCCTGAGATCTGGACAAAAGCATCGAAGCTCATCAGATAGCGCAGGATGAGATACATGTCCACCGCGCTGGTCACGTTCCCGCTGTCCAGCCCGCAGGCGTCGGTCCAGGTGCTGGCGGTCGTGCCGATGCGCTGGGACAGGCTGTTCATCTGGCTGACCCAGCCGGTCAGGTCCCCGCCCGAAAGGGAATAGGCCATGCCCATGGCGGCGTCGTTGGCGTTGCGCGTGACCATGGCATAGATGGCCTCCCGCAGCGTGAAGGTCTCACCGGAGCGCATATCGGCGTTGTCAGTGTTGTGGACGTAGTCCGAGATCGCAAAGGGCATCGTGAAGGTGGCGTCGAGCTGGTCGCCGTAGTTCGTGAGGACCAGCGCAATGGTCATATATTTGGTGAGGCCCCCGGCCGGGACCTGTTTTTTGCTGTCCTTTTCGTAGATGATGATGTTGGTGTCGGTGTTGACGACGTAGGCGCTGGCGGCCTGTACCTCATACACGGGGCTGGGGTCGAACCCCACCGCTCCCGCAGGCAGCGCACAGCACCCCAGCAGCAGGGCAAAGGAAAGGAAAACGGCAAAAATTCGTTTCATGTGGACAATTCCCTCGAAAAGCGATAAAATAAAACAGGCTCCGCGCCGCCCGGCGGCGTGGGCGCAAAGATGGACTGGCTTTATAATAACAGGTTTGCCGGGACGTGGCAAGAGATTTGATGCGGCTTTCACAGACCGCCGCCCGGCCCGGCAGGAGGGGAACATGGTATATTTGACAGGCGACACACACGGCGAGCTGGACCGCTTCCGGCACGGAAAGCTGCGCTGGCTGGGCAAACGGGACACCGTGGTCGTTCTGGGAGATTTCGGGTTCGTATGGGATGGCAGCAGGGAAGAGCAGAAGCGGCTGGACTGGCTGCGCAAGAGGCCCTATACGCTGCTGTTTCTGGACGGGACCCACGAAAATTATGAGCTGCTGGCACAATATCCCACAGAGGAACGATTTGGCGGCCGGGTGCAGGCGCTGGGCGGGAACGTCTATCATGTCTGCCGGGGCAGTGTCCTGACGCTGGAGGAGCGCACCTATCTGTGCTTTGGCGGCGCCGAAAGCCCCGACCGCGATGACCGGGAGCCCGGCCTGAACTGGTGGCCGCAGGAGATGCCCTCGGAGGAGGAATATGCGTTCTGCGAACAGAATCTCGAAGCGCACGGGTACAAAGTAGATTATGTGCTGACCCACGACGCCCCAAGCAGATTTCTGGATTT
>JBJERT010000035.1:0-2211 GCA_051882435.1 Faecalibacterium sp. | reverse complement strand
TTCTGGCCCTTGAAGTGGACCGCGGCGATCTTGTCGCCGTACCAGCTCCCCACCTTGTCCCAGATACGGCGCTGCTCATCCACAGAGGAATTGTCAAAGCCGACGTAGTTGGCCAGGTCGCAGATGATGCGCAGATTGGGGCTGGCCATGGTATCGAGCACCATCTTCACATCCTCGGGGGTGTGCATGGCGTGATAATAGACACACTCGATGCCGAACACGACGCCCTGCTCCTCGCAGACCGGCAGGATCTCGCCCAGGCTGCGCAGGAGCGCTTCCTGCGCCTCTCTGCGGGTGACGCCGGGCTGCTTGGACATGTTGGTGGTCTCGCTGCCCATGCAGCCTGCCCCCAGCAGCTTCGCGTTGCCCACCTGGCTCAGCACCTTGGCAACTTCGGCGCGGCGCCTGTCCTCGTCGGCATAGCTCAGCTCAACATAGGTGCCGTAGACCGCGATGCTTACACCGCTTTTCTCCACAGCGGCTTTGGTCTGTGCCACAAGGTCGGGGGTCACGTCGGCGTAGCTCTTGACGCCCTCGACGGCTTTTGTGTAAGCGAGCTGCGTACAGCGGAAACCTGCCGCTCCAATGGAGGAGAGCAGCTCGTCCGGGGTTCGGCGGCCAAAATCGTGGCCGCGCGCGCCAATGATAAACTCGGGCATAGTGTCCATCCTTTCTTACGAGGGTTTTGTCCCTTTTTGAAAAAAGGGACCGAAAAACGTTTTACCAGGCTGGCGCATCCGCGCCAGCCGAACGGTTCCAGAACGCTGGCTGGCTCAGCCAAACACACGGTCGGCAAACAATCCCCATTCCTTGCCCCACCAGTACCAGTCGTGGGAGACGTCATTGCCCCACGCCTCAAAGTGGCAGGGGATGCCTGCCGTCCTGAGCGCCGATTCCAGCGCGCGGGTCTCACGCAGGGCGTCGCCCTCAGACGCGCCCTGCCCGGCGCAGAGCAGGAGGGCGTTTTCTTCGCCCCCGGAGAGCGCGGCCCGGTCCAGCAGGCCCGGCTTTGCGAGGCAGGCCAGCGGGCTGTTGCGCAAAGCAAGGTCGTCGTTGGCCGCGCCAAGGAAACCGCTCATGTCATAGAGACCGGACAGCGCGATGGCACCCGCGAACAGCGCGGGACGGCGCAGGCGGCAGTTGACGGCCTGATAGGCGCCGAGGTCTGCGCCCACGCACCAGATACGCACCGGCGCGGCGGGAGCCTCGTCCTTTTCCTCGAGCAGCGGGAGGGGAGCGGGGGTGCCCGCCGCGTTCAGCGCAAGGATGCGCGGAGCCAGCTCCCGGGTCAGGTAGTTGAAATAGGCCTCCTGCATGGCGGCACGGCTGCGGGGCGAGGCATCTCTGGCCAGCAGGCTCTCGGCGTCGATGCTGTCCGCGCAGAAGAGCTGGATCCTGCCGTCGTTCAGCAGACGGGCGGCCGCGTCCGGCATCCCGTTGTTTTCCCAGTCATAGAACCGGCCGCCGCGCGTGGGCAGCGCCAGCACCGGCACGCCCGTCCGGCCATAGACCTTGAACTCCATCGCGCGGTCCAGCGAGGCGCTCCATTCTTTATAGTAGGTTCCCTGCATCATGATGTGGTTCCTCCTGTTATAGTGTCAGATGAATTGGTTGCGCGCGGCGTCGTAGGTATAGCCGATAGCGGCCAGCGCCTGGCACAGGGCGGCTTTGTCCTCCTGCAGGTCGTCGCACAGCGCATCCAGGGTGGGGTAGTGATCACGCAGCTTGAGGTTGAGCACGCTCAGCAGCATCACAGGGTCTTTGGGCAGAGCCATTGTTTTTTTCCTCCCGGCAGCAGCCTGTATGAAAACAAAAAGCCGGTCACTCGACAAAGTGACCGGCAACACGCAAGAACTCAGACAGCGCGGGTGACTTTGCCAGCGCGCAGGCAGCGGGAGCATGCGTAAATATACTTGGGAGAGCCCTCCACGACCGCTTTGACGCGGCGGACGTTCGGCTTCCAGGTACGGTTGGAACGGCGATGAGAGTGAGACACCTTGATACCAAAGGTGACACCCTTGCCGCAGCATTCACACTTAGCCATGATACTTGCACCTCCTAGCAGTGAAGTAAGAAATCAAAATAATCAGCTTGACTATTCTACCAGACACGACCGCAAAATGCAAGCCCCTTTTGCAATTTTTTCGGGCTTTTTTGTCTGCGGCGCGGCTGCCTCTTGCCCCGGGAACAAAAAAATAGTATATTATAAAG
>JBJERT010000034.1:0-2214 GCA_051882435.1 Faecalibacterium sp. | reverse complement strand
AATGCGTTCAAGGCTTACAAGGCGGGGATGCGGTGAGGGTTTTTTGTTCCTTTTTCGAGAAAAAGGAACCGAAAAAGCTTTTTACTGCGCCCATCGCCTGCGCGATGGGCGGGCGAGTTTGCTGGTTGGACGGGAGGCGGAGGCACCGGTTTGCGCGCTCCCGCGCGCGGGGGCTGCGCCCTCGTTGCAGTAGAGCACTTCTTGGCTTCGCCCTCTCAGTCACGGCGCAGCCGTGACTGAGAGGGCGAGGACTGCCAGAACAAACAAAAAGGCGTATGCAGAAAGCGATCCTTTTCTGCGTACGCCTTTATTATTTTTATGTGCGGGAGGGAGCGGTCTCCGGCGGCGGGGCGGCATCCCGTTTTTCGGACAGGATACGTTCCAGCTGATCCGTCTGGGCGTCCTCACGCACCAGCACGGCCGCCCACGGTTCCTGCGCCGAGCAGCCCCGGCAGGGCTGGATCTCCATGGTGATCCAGACGAACTCCTCCGACACATGCTTGCGGAACCGGTGGAACCGCGTTATAGGTTCATAGAACAGCGCCGTGCGCACCTTTTCCAGGTCGGTCAGGGCCAGAAACCGCGCCGCGTCGTCCGGGTGGATGACCTTCTCGCTGACGAGACGCTGGCAGTAGACCGAAAAATCCTCCTCCTGCGACAGGCCGCTGTCCGGCAGGCGGGGGTCCCGTTTGATGACGTGATACTCGCCGGTGACAAGATTCAGCAGCGAAAGCTCCAGCATGCCGTCCTGCAGGATCTGATAGACCTGGAGGGCGGCGGCTGTTTTCGCACTCACGCGCCCGCCGTTGAAGCTGCGGTGGTCCCGCCGCATCATGTCGCGGTGGACGCTCCAATAGCGGGCAGTGCCGGGCCGGGCCAGCAGCTCCTCGGCCTGCTCCACCGGCATGGGGCGATAAAAATAATAGCCCTGCGCATAATAGCAGTCCATGGCCTGGAGCATGAACACCTGCTCCTGGTTCTCCACGCCCTCGGCGATGATGGGCAGATCCAGCCGGTGAGCCATCCCGACGATGGATTCCACGATCTGCACGCCGCGGCTGCGGTTCTCGGGCGTCAGGTCGATGAGCTTCATGTCCAGCTTGATGGCATCCACGCAGGTGTCCTTGAGCATATTCAGCGAGGAGTATCCGCTGCCGAAATCGTCCATCAGCACGGAGAAGCCCCTGCGGTGCAGCGCGGAGAGCATCTCCTCCACAAGGGTGAAGTTCTGGGCGAGGATGCTCTCTGTGATCTCGATGTTCAGCATCCGCGGCTCCAGCTTATACTGCTCCACCAGGTCCGAAAAGACCTGCGCCACGTTCAGGCAGGAGATATCCGCGATGGAAACGTTGACCGAGATGGGCACGATGTTGGCGCCCTGGGCCTTCCAGCGGTGCAGGAGCTGGCAGACCGATTCCCAGATATAGGCGTCCAGCTGGGAGATCAGCCCCGCCTGTTCCATCTGCGGGATGAACGCGCCCGGCGAGACCAGCCCGCGGGTGGGGCTGTTCCAGCGCACCAGCGCCTCCATGCCCACGATGGCGCGGGTCATGCTGTTGCACTTGGGCTGGAGATAAAAGCAGAATTCGCCTTCCCGCAGCGCCCGCTCCAGCTCGTTGAGCAGGAAATACTGCTGCTTGAGCTGGGCCAGCATCGCGGGGTCGAACCAATGCATCCGCTCGCCGGAAACCGAAGAGGACAGCACGGCGATCTGGGCATACCGGAGCAGCGCGGACGTGTCACCCCCCGCCTGCGCGGCGGTACACAGCCCGAAAATGAGCGGGAAGGAGGTGCAGCGCGCCCGGGCATTCAGCATGCCCTGCAAATGGTCATAGACCCGCGCGGCAAGGTCCCGGTCGTTGGGCATGCAAAGGAAAAAATCATCGTTGCCGCAGTAAGCCGCGGGCCAGCCCTGCACCGCATGGAAGCTTTCGAGGCAGGAGGCCAGCGTTTCCAGCAGCGCATCGCCCTGCGGGGAGCCGTACCATTCATTATAGAGTTTGAAGCGCTTGATATCGATGGCCGCAAGGCACCATGCTTCTGGGTCTTTGCCTGCCAGAAAAGAGCGCAGCAGCACCAGGAACCCTTCCTTGCGGGGAAGGGCCGACAGCATAGAGCGGCTGAGGTCAGGGGCAGAGTCGGCGCCGCCGCCCGGCCCGCCCGACAGATCATACAGCATCAGAGAGACCTCCCGGTGGTCAGGATAAAAAAGAG
>JBJERT010000033.1:0-2221 GCA_051882435.1 Faecalibacterium sp. | reverse complement strand
CAGAAACTTGGAGTATGATTTATACATGAAATTGCTTTTTGTAGAAAACAGAAAGCGCTCTGGTCGGCGGCAAAACCCCATAAAATAGAAATTTATCTAAAAATATAACAAATAGTACAACATACGGAGGTGTGGGAAGGATGGATATTTTACAATGGCTGCGGGGCATATGGCTGCGGCTGTGTGCGGCGGGCGGGGCGCACTATGTAGCGGGCGCGCTCAGCCTGCCACCGCCCCTGACCCCCGAGCAGGAAAAGGAGCTGCTGGCCCGCATGGCCGCAGGCGAGCGCGCCGCCCGGGACGATCTGATCACGCACAATCTGCGGCTGGTGGTCTATCTGGCCAAGAAATACGAGAACAGCGGGGTCCCCTCGGAGGATCTGATCTCCATCGGCACCATCGGCCTGATCAAAGCGGTGAACACCTTTACGCCCGAACGCAACATCAAGCTGGCCACCTACGCCAGCCGCTGCATCGGCAACGAGATCCTGATGTATCTGCGCAAGATCTCAAACCGTCGGCAGGAGACCAGCATCGACGAGCCTCTGAACGTGGACGGCGACGGCAACGAGCTGCTGCTTTCGGACGTGCTGAGCAGCGACGAGAACCAGGTGGGCCAGCGTCTGGAACAGGACGCGGAACGCGACGTGCTGCGCCGCTCGGTGGAGCGGCTCTCGGCCCGGGAGCGCCAGATCATGGAGCTGCGCTTCGGTCTGGTGGACGGCGTGGAGCGCACCCAGAAGGAGGCCGCCGATGCCATCGGCATCAGCCAGAGCTACATTTCCCGGCTGGAAAAGCGCATCATCCGCGAGCTGCGCGCCCGGCTGGAAGAAGAAGGATGACCCCCGCGTGAATGACCGCCCCGGCCCCGACCCATACTTCCGGTAACGCTTGATCGGAAACCGGAGGGGTTGGATGTATAACAAGGTGGAATTGTGCGGTGTGAACACGGCGCAGCTCCCCGTCCTGTCCGAGGAGGAGAAGCGCAGCCTGCTCACCCGCGCCCGTGCGGGGGACAAAGCCGCTCGTCAGGCCATGATCGAAGGCAATCTGCGTCTGGTGCTCAGCGTGGTGCAGCGCTTTGCCCAGCGGGGCGAAAATCTGGACGATCTGTTCCAGGTGGGGTGCATCGGGCTGATCAAGGCCATCGACAACTTTGACCCCGGGCAGGAGGTGCGGTTCTCCACCTACGGCGTGCCCATGATCATCGGCGAGATACGGCGGTTCCTGCGGGACAACAACGCCCTGCGGGTCAGCCGCTCGCTGCGGGATACCGCCTACCGCGCCATGCAGACCCGGGAGCAGCTGGAAAAACGGCTGGGCCGCGAGCCGACGGTGGACGAGATCGCCGCGGAGACCGGCTTGTCCCGCCGCGACGTGACCGCCGCGCTGGAATCGGTGGTGGAGCCCATCAGTCTGGAGGAACCGGTCTACACCGACGGCGGCGACGCGATGTATCTCATCGACCAGGTGCGGGACCCCGACGGCGAGGAGAGCTGGATCAGCGGTTTGCAGTTCCGCCAGACCGTGGCGGGCCTGACGCCGCGGGAAAAGAAGATCATGGAGCTGCGCTACCTCCGCGGCAAGACCCAGATGGAGGTGGCGCGGGAGATCGGCATCAGCCAGGCGCAGGTCAGCCGGCTGGAAAAATGTGCCCTCGACCAGTTCCGCACGCAAAACGAATAGAGAGCAAAACAGCGCGCCCCTCCCCGCGTGGGAAAGGGCGCGCTGTCTGTGTTTTTATCGGCGGCGGTATTTGGCACGGGTGGCGGCCCCGCCGCGCAGATGCCGTTCGGCTTTGTTGCGGGCCAGCACAGCACGGACCTCGGCGAACAGAGCCGGGCTGACCGTCCGCAGCCGGGTGGAGACATCCTTGTGGACGGTCGATTTGCTGTACCCGAACGCGGAGGCCGCCGCCCGCACCGTTGCCTGACGCTGCACGATGTATTCGCCCAGCAGCACCGCCCGCTGTTCCGGATCACCTTTCATATGGATTCCCCCTCTTTGTGAAAAAATATGCCCGCACGGCCCGGAATATGCCCGTGCGGACGGGGGAGGGGACGGTTTTCCCGCTTTTTGAAAAAAGCGGGGCAAAAACTTTTTACTGCGCCCATCGCATACGCGATGGGCGGGAAGGTGTTTGGGTGTGACGGAAGGCGGAGGCCAGCGTTTGCGCGCTCCCGCGCGCGGGGGCTGCGCCCGGAGCACAGAACGGGGCTTG
>JBJERT010000032.1:0-2224 GCA_051882435.1 Faecalibacterium sp. | reverse complement strand
AAAAAAATAACCCAAATCACTCAGGAGGACCCCCTTTATGGAGACCCAGTACTTTAAGGATTACAGCCCCGCGCTTGGCCGGGATATGGAGTGCAAGGTGTACGGCCACGCAGGCCGGCCGATGCTGTTCGTTCCCTGTCAGGACGGCCGCTTCTTCGATTTCGAGAACTTCCACATGACCGAAACGCTGGCGCCGTGGATCGAATCCGGTCAGGTGATGGTGCTGTCCATCGACACGATGGACAAGGAGACCTGGTCCGACACCTACGGCGACCCGTACTGGCGCATCCGCCGCTATGAGCAGTGGCTGCGCTACATCACCGACGAGGCCGTGCCCAAGATCCAGCAGATCGCGCGGGAGCGCAACGGCTGGGACGGCACCCCGGGCGTCATCCCCTTCGGGTGCAGCCTGGGCGCGACCCACGCGGCCAACCTGTACCTGCGCCGCCCCGACCTGTTCGACGGCTGCCTGGCGCTCAGCGGCATCTACACCGCCCGCTATGGCTTCGGCGACTACATGGACGAGGTCGTGTATATGAACTCCCCCGTGGACTATATGGCCAACCTGCCCGCCGACCACCCCTATCTGCCGCTCTATCGCAGCAAGAAGGCCGTCATCTGCTGCGGCCGCGGCGCGTGGGAGCAGCCTGAGACCACCGAGCGCCTCAAGCAGATCTTCGAGCAGAAGGGCATCCCCGTGTGGGTGGACCTGTGGGGCACCGACGTGGCCCACGACTGGGACTGGTGGTATAAACAGGTGGCCTACTTCATGCCCTATCTGCTGGGCTGAGTACGCCCCCGGCGCGGCCGGGAAAGCGCGTCGGCACACAACGGAACGAGCGGCATCCCGCCGCGCAATATAGAGGAATCAGAAAGAGGGACCCTATCATGAAAAACTTCATCTTTATCTCGCCCAACTTCCCCACCAACTACTGGCAGTTCTGCCACGAGCTGAAGCTCAACGGCATGAACGTGCTGGGCATCGGCGATCAGCCCTATGACGAGCTGATGCCCGAGCTGAAGGAGAGCCTGAACGAATACTATAAGGTCGGCAGCCTGGAAAACTACGATGAAGTCTATCGTGCTGTGGCCTTCTTTGCCTTCAAGTATGGCCGCATCGACTGGCTGGAATCCAACAACGAATACTGGCTGGAGCGCGACGCCGCTCTGCGCACTGATTTCCACATCACCTCCGGCTTCCAGAGCGAGGATATGCCCCGCATCAAGTACAAGAGCAAGATGAAGGAGTACTATCAGAAGGCCGGCATCGCCACCGCCCGCTATCACATGGTGGACGATTTCGAGGGCTGCCGCAAGTTCATCGACGAGGTGGGCTATCCGGTGGTGGTCAAGCCGGACAACGGCGTCGGCGCTTCCGATACCCACAAGCTGGACAGCGACAAGGAGCTGAAGGAGTTCCTGGCCTACAAGAACGCCGAGCATCCCGGCGTCGAGTACATCATGGAGGAGTTCGTCCACGCCGAGGTCAACAGCTATGACGCCATCATCGACGCCTCCGGCAACCCGGTCTTTGAGGCGGGCAACGTGACCCCCATGTCCATCATGGATATCGTCAACGACAACGACAACTCCATCTATTACATCATCAAGGACCTGCCCGAGGACACCCGCGCCGCGGGCCGCGCCACGGTCAAGAGCTTTGGCGTCAAGAGCCGCTTTGTGCATTTTGAGTTCTTCCGCATGACCGAGGATCAGGCCAGCATGGGCGAAAAGGGCAAGATCGTGGCGCTGGAGGTCAACATGCGTCCCTGCGGCGGCTTCAGCCCCGATATGATGAACTTTGCCCGCTCCACCAACGTCTACAAGATCTGGGCGGATATGATCGCCTTCGGCGGCACCGACCTGCCGGTGGGTGAGCACTTCTACTGCGCCTATGCGGGCCGCCGCGACGGCAAGGACTTCGTGTTCAGCCATGAGCAGATCATGCAGAAGTATCAGGGCAACATGAAGATGGTCACCCGCATCCCCGACGCTTTCGCGGGTGCGATGGGCAACCAGATGTATGTGGCCAACTTCTCCACCAAGGCGGAGATGGAGCAGTTCTACACGGACGTGGTGGCCGTCAACGGCAGGGATACCGCTGCGGCTATCCACGAGATGCTCTCTCTGGGCGAGCCGGACACTGTCAAGGCTTAAATCTTTTCCATACCCGACCCCCGCGGCACCCGCCGCGGGGGTCTTTTTGTTTGTGCGGCGGCGGAGA
>JBJERT010000031.1:0-2225 GCA_051882435.1 Faecalibacterium sp. | reverse complement strand
GCGATGGGCGCAGTAAAAAGTTTTTCGGTTCCTTTTTTCAAAAAGGAACAAAAAATCCCCTTGACAATTCGCAGACGTCGTGTATACTTGTATTAATCACTTAGTACAGAGATACAAAAGGAGGGGATACCATGGCGGAAGTGTTTGACACGAGCCGCCCGATCTATGCGCAGTTGGTGGAGCGCTTCAAGGCGCGTATCCTGGCGGGGGTCTACCCGCCCGGAGGACATCTGCCGTCGGTGCGCGATCTGGCGGCCGCGGCGGGGGTCAACCCCAACACCATGCAGCGGGCGCTGGCCCAGCTTGAGACAGAAGGACTTGTGCGCACTGAGCGCACAGCCGGACGCTATGTTACGGAGGATACAGCATTGATCGAACAGCTTCGCACAGCCGCCGCGGAGCAAATCGCGGCGGACTTTCTGGAAAAGATGCGCGGCATCGGCTACACGCCCGAACAGGCGGCGGCGCTGCTGGAGCACTGGAGCGACGAAAAGGAGGCAGAGCAATGAACGACATTTTGACCTGTACCGGCCTGACCAAGCAATATCACGGCGGGGCGGAGCCTGCGCTGGACGGTGTGGAGCTGCATCTTCAGCCGGGCCGGATCATCGGTCTGCTGGGGCCGAACGGCAGCGGCAAGACCACTCTGCTGAAGCTGGCCAACGGACTGCTTCAGCCCACGGCGGGCAGCATCCAGATCGCGGGGATGGCACCGGGGCCGGAGACAAAGGCCCTCGTTTCCTATCTGCCGGACGCCGCGTGGCTGCCGGACTGGATGTGTGTGGAAGAACTGACCGCTATGTTCCGGGACTTCTACGCCGACTTTGACCCGGCCAAAGCCGCCGAGATGCTGGAGCGGCTGCACATCGCGCCCCGCGCGGCCCTGAAAACGCTTTCCAAAGGCACGCGGGAAAAGGTCCAGCTCATTCTTGCTATGAGCCGTTCCGCCAAGCTCTACCTTCTGGATGAGCCTATCGGCGGGGTGGACCCGGCGGCGCGGGAATATATCCTCAACACGATTTTGAGCAATTACAGCGAGGACGCCACCGTGCTTTTGTCTACTCACCTGATCGCCGATGTGGAGCCGGTGCTGGACGAGGCGGTCCTGCTCAAGGAGGGCCGGGTGTTTGCTCACCGCACGGTGGACGAGATCCGCGAGACCGAGGGCATGAGCGTGGACGCTTATTTCCGGGAGGGATTCAAATGCTGAAACATCTGATACGTTACGAGTTCAAGGCCACATCCCGCACCTATGGCGGGCTGTATCTGGCGCTGCTGGTGGTCGCGGCGCTGCTGGGGCTTTCCGCCCGACTGGACAGCGGCACGGCTACCATGTGGGACACTGCCGCGCTGGTCCTGACCATCGTTTACGGTGCGCTGTGCGCCGCCATCGCGGTCATCACGATCTTGCAGATCATCGACCGCTTTCAGAAAAACCTGCTGGGCCGGGAGGGCTACCTGATGCATACCCTGCCCGTGACCGAATCCCAGCTCATCGTCTCCAAGCTGCTGACCAGCGTGGTGTGGGCTGTGTGCGGCGTGGCTGTGGGGCTGCTGTCGATGGTAGTGCTGTGCTGTACGGCTACGCTGAATGGTGCGTTCTTCGCAGAGCTGAACGAGCTGTTTTCGGCCCTTTCGGAGACGTGGAAGCGCATGGACGAGCAGGATGTGGCCAGCTTGGGCCTCCTGCTCCAGACTCTGCTGGCATGGGTGGTGCTGTTCCTGAGCTGGGGCATCTGCCTGGTGCTGCGCATTTACGCGTCCTGCATGGTAGGACACCAGTTCAAGAAGCATCCGACCGCGGCGGGCATTCTGGCCTTTTTCGTCCTGAGCACGGCGCAGGGCTGGCTGGCAGACCTTCTTGATACGGCGGGCGTCATGAGCCTGAGCATCACGGTTGGCAGCCGGAGCGACGCGCCAGAGCAGATCGCCCTGCTGGGCAACAACCTTATGAGCCATTTCTCCACGTCCGGGATGCTCTGGCTCTCGGTGCTGGTAACCGTGGCGGTCTATGCGGTGTTCAGTGCAGGCTATTTCTACCTGACCGCCTGGCTGATGAAGCATCGGCTGGATCTGGAATAATTTTTCTCTCAAAAGGGCTGCTGTGCTGACGCACGGCGGCCCTTTTCTCGCGTTTCCGGCAGATGCTTTTGGGAATCGCCCTCTCAGGTGCCTGCGGCACCAGCTCTCCCAGAGGGAGAGCCAAGAAGCGCTCTACTGCAACG
>JBJERT010000030.1:1168-2230 GCA_051882435.1 Faecalibacterium sp. | reverse complement strand
GGTTCCTTTTTCTCGAAAAAGGAACACCCGTCTCCCCTGCCTCAGCGCAGACGCTCCCGGAGTCGGAGAATGTTCTCTTCGATTTTCTGGATGGTCTCCACAAAAGCCTCGTCTGCTTTTCCGGTAGGGTCTTGCAGCCCCCAGTCCTCCCGCCACTGGCAGGGCAGGGCCGGGCATTGCACGTTGCAGCCCATCGTTACCACTCCATCCACCGGCGGCAGAGCCTCCAGCAGTTTGCTGTGCTGGCCCTCGGCCTCCATGTCGATGTGATATCGCTCCTTCATCAGGCGCACCGCATCCGGGTTGATGTGGTCCTTCTGCTCGGTGCCCGCGGAGAAGCTCTCGAACACATCCGCGGCCAGGTGCCGCCCCAGCGCCTCAGCGATCTGGCTTCGGCAGGAATTATGAACACAGATGAACGCCACCTTTTGCTTTTGCATGGCTCCTCCTTATTTGTCCCAACCTCGGAGCAGCGTTTCCACCTCATCTGCGCCGAGGACGCGGCCCGCAGCCGCCACCTTTTCGTTGACCACCAGTGCGGGCATCCGCATCACGCCGTACTGCATGATCTGTTCCATGTCTGTAACGTACTCCACCTCTGCGCTCAGTCCCAGCGCCTGCACTGCGGCCTTCGCCGCTTCATAAAGCGCATGGCAGGACTTGCAGCCCGAGCCAAGGACCTTGACGCTGCGGACCTCTGTTTTTTCTGCACCGCAATCACAGACCGGCTGCTCTGCGTCCGGGGCGCTGCCGCAGCAGCAGGGCGTTGCAGCTTCCTTTTTCGAACCAAACCTGAACCATTCCATCGTTGTCTTACCTCCATTACAAAAGGATCATTTGAAGTGCATTGAAGCAATATCCTACAAAGACGATGCCTCCGGTGCAGAGGGCCACAAAAATGCCCAGCAGCTTCGGCTTCACCGCCTTGCGGAGTAGGATCAGCGAGGGCAGCGACAGCGTTGTGACGGCCATCATAAACGACAGCACAACGCCGAGCTGTGCGCCCTTGGCCAGCAGTGCCTCCGCGATGGGAATGGTGCCAAAGATATCGGCGTACATCGG
>JBJERT010000030.1:0-1068 GCA_051882435.1 Faecalibacterium sp. | reverse complement strand
AAGTCCTCCACCTCGTCCTCCAGATGCAGCGCCTCAATGAGGCTGCCGCCCGCCACGGCAATGACCAGCCCCAGCAGCACATAAACGACCGCGACCTTCCAGCCGAAAATACTCATGAGCAGGACCAGAGAGCCGAGGTCTACCATCGGCGAGGAGATCAGAAACGAGAATGTGACCCCCAGCGGCAGCCCTGCGCTGGTAAAGCCCATGAACAGCGGGATGGACGAACAGGAGCAGAAGGGCGTCACTGTGCCCAGAAGCGCCGCGGCGCAGTTCGCCCACAGACCGCGGTACCGGCCCAGGATGCGCTTGGTGCGCTCCGGTGGAAAATAGCTCTGGATATAGGAAATGCAAAAAATCAGCGCTCCCAGCAGCACCATGATTTTGAGCGTGTCATACAGAAAAAACCGGATGCTGCCGCCCACGCGGCCTGCGGTGTCCAGACCTGCTGCTTCCAGCAGCCTGCCGATCAGCCGGTCCAGCCATTTCATTCCCAGCACTTCATTCTGTACAAGATCCCAGCCTGTCCTCAATCTCTGCATTGCAATTTCCCTCTCTTAAAATCAGGTTTTTTCGATTTGATGTCTCACAAAAAAGCCATCGCCCCGCTGGGATGGCCTTTTATCGTAAATCAGCGGTGCGCACAGGAACAGCCGTCCCCCGCCGGGGCCTCGGCCGCAGTAATGTCCCGCAGCAGCGCGACCGCCCGGGCGCTGCCCTCCCGGCTGATCCTGTAATGGGTCCACTTTCCTTCTTCCCGTCCAACGACCAGCCCGGACTCGCACAATATCTTCATGTGATAGGAAAGCGACGACTGCGGCATCCCCATTGCGTCGGTCAGCACACACGCACACTTTTCGCCGCCCCGCAGCAGCTCCAGAATGCGCAGCCGCCGCGCATCGCACAGCGCTTTGAACACCTTTGCCTGCTCCTCGTACTCCATTCTGTTCACCGCCATCAAATCGAATTTTCTGGATGTATTATACCGCTCAAATCGAAAAAAGTCAATGTTTATTTTGTTCCTTTTTGAAAAAAGGAACCGAAAAACTTTTCAATCGCAAAACGCAT
>JBJERT010000029.1:0-10884 GCA_051882435.1 Faecalibacterium sp. | reverse complement strand
GCCGTTTCAACTGGGAGCTGCTGTTCTGCGAGATGTACGCGGGCGGCAAGTACGGCGCAGGCGAAGATAACTACGAGTTCAGTCTGGGCCTCAACGGTCTGGGCCTGTGCGCGACCCAGTATGCTTCAGCCTGGATGACCGCCGACATCTACCGCGACGGCTGGCACTACCATCTCGACTTCCAAAAAGGCGAGAATGTAGGCGGGCTGAAAAAGGAGCCTTTCAAAGGCCGTCGCACCGGCAGTATCATCCGCTGGAAACCCGACGACGAGGTGTTCACCGACACCGATGTGCCGGGGAGCTATTACAAAGATGTGCTCCGCCGTCAGGCAGTGGTCAACGCGGGTCTGACGCTCAACTTTACCGATGAGAAGGAAAAGGACCCGGCCACCGACAAGCCCTGGAAGGAGAGCTGGTGCTACGAGCACGGCATTGCCGACTATGTACAGGAGACGGCCGGAGAGGATGCGCTGACCCCGGTGTTCACCTGCGAGTCCGAGGCCGTGGGCCGGGACAGGGAGGACCAGCCGGATTACAAGGTCCGCATGAGCGCGGCCTTCTGCTTCTCCAACAAGGTGCAGATGCTGGAATATTACCACAACTCTTCCTGGCTGGAGCACGGCGGCAGCCCCGAACACGCGGTGCGCACGGCGTTCGTGTATCAGATCAACAAATATCTGAAAGAAAAGAACCTCTACAAAAAAGGGGAGAGTGCGGTCAGCTTTCAGGATGTGCAGGACTGTCTGGTCTATGTGTCGTCCAGCTTTTCCACCCGCACCAGCTACGAGAACCAGACCAAAAAGGCCATTACGAACAAGTTCGTTTCGCAGGCCATGACAGATTTCCTCAAGCACTATCTTGAGGTCTACTTCCTCGAAAAACCGGAGGAGGCCCAGAAGGTCTGTCAGCAGGTGCTGGTCAACAAACAGAGCCGCGAGCATGCCGAAAAGACCCGTCAGAGCATCAAAAAGACCCTTTCCACGCAGATCGACCTGGCCAACCGGGTGCAGAAGTTCGTGGACTGCCGCACGAAAGACGCCTCCCGCCGCGAGCTTTACATCGTGGAGGGCGATTCCGCTATGGGTGCGGTCAAGACCAGCCGGGACAGCGAGTTCCAGGCCATCATGCCGGTGCGCGGCAAGATTCTGAACTGCCTCAAGGCGGACTATGCCCGCATTTTCAAGTCGGATATCATCGTGGACCTCATCAAGGTCATGGGCTGCGGCGTGGAGCTGGGCGGCAAACACAACAAGGAGCTGGCGACCTTCAATCTGGACAATCTGCGGTTCAACAAGATCGTGATCTGCACCGACGCCGATGTGGACGGCTATCAGATTCGTACGCTGGTGCTGACCATGCTCTACCGCCTGACGCCGACCCTGATCAATGAGGGGTATGTTTATATCGCGGAATCGCCGCTGTATGAGATCACAACGAAGGACCGCACCTATTTCGCCTACACCGAGCCGGAAAAGGCGGCCTTCCTCAAAGAGATCGGAACGAAAAAATATACCATCCAGCGCTCGAAAGGTCTGGGCGAGAACGACCCCGAGATGATGTGGCTGACCACGATGAACCCGGCCAGCCGCCGCCTCATCAAGGTGATGCCCGCCGATGTGGCGGAGACCGCGCGGGTGTTCGATGTGCTGCTGGGCGACAATCTCACGGGCCGCAAGGAGCATATCGCCGCCCACGGTGCGGAATATCTCGACGATCTGGACCTGTCGTGACCGCAGGATAGAGGGAACATCATGGCAAGAAAATCGACCAAAAAGACCACAAAGCCCGTTCGTCCGCAGCTGGGCGAGGGCGTATCCATCCTGAACGCGGGCAGCGTGTTGGAGGACCCCATCACCCGCACGCTGGAGACCAACTATATGCCCTATGCGATGAGCGTCATCGTCAGCCGTGCTCTGCCCGAGATCGACGGCTTCAAGCCCGCCCACCGCAAGCTGCTCTATACGATGTACGGCATGGGACTGCTCAAGGGTGCGCGCACCAAGTCCGCCAACATCGTGGGCAGTACGATGCACCTGAACCCCCACGGCGACGCGGCCATTTACGACACCATGGTGCGCATGGGCCGCGGCAACGAGAGCCTGCTGGTGCCCTTTGTGGACAGCAAGGGCAACTTCGGCAAGGCGTACAGCCGGGACATGGCCTGTGCCGCCGCCCGCTATACTGAGGCTAAGCTGGACCCCGTGTGTGAGGAGCTGTTCCGCGACATCGACAAGGAGACCGTGGACTTTGTGCCCAACTATGACGGCACCACCACCGAGCCGACCCTGCTGCCCGTCACCTTCCCCACCATCCTGGCCAACAATACGCTGGGCATCGCGGTGGGTATGGCCTGCAATATCTGCTCTTTTAATCTGGCAGAGCTGTGCGCCACCACCGTGGCGCTCATCAAGGACCCCGGGCATGATATCGCGTCCACCATGCCCGCGCCGGATTTTGTGGGCGGCGGCCGGATCCTTTATGATGAGGCGCAGATGCGTGATATCTTTGAGAATGGCCGCGGCAGTGTCCGGGTGCGCGCCCGTTATACTGTGGTGCCCGGCGAGAATATGATCGAGGTCACCCAGATACCTCCCACCACCACGGTGGAGGCCATCATGGACAAGATCGCCGAGCTGGTCAAGGCGGGCAAGGTCAAAGAGATCAGCGACATGCGCGACGAGACCGATCTGAACGGCCTCAAGCTCACGCTGGACCTGAAGCGCGGTGTGGACGGCGAAAAGCTCATGGCCAAGCTGTTCAAGGCTACCCCGCTGGAGGACAGCTTCAGCTGCAACTTCAACATTCTGGTCTCCGGCCAGCCCCGTGTGATGGGCGTACGGGAGATTTTGCGGGAGTGGACGGCATTCCGCACCGAGTGTGTGCGCCGACGCACCTATTTTGACCTCCACGGCAAGGAGAAGCGGCTGCACCTGCTGCAGGGCCTCGCCGCCATCCTGCTGGATATCGACAAGGCCATCCGCATCATCCGCACCACCGAGGAGGAGGACGAGGTGGTGCCCAACCTGATGATCGGCTTCGGCATCGACGAGATGCAGGCGGACTATGTGGCAGAGATCAAGCTGCGCCACCTCAACCGGGAGTATATCCTCAAGCGCACCAGCGAGATAGAACAGTTGGAAAAGGACATCGCGGACCTCAAAGACATCCTCGAAAAGCCCGCGCGGGTGCGCCGCATCATCATCAGCGAGCTGAACGACGTGGCGAAAAAATACGGCGCGCCCCGCCGCAGCGAGATCCTCTATGAGCTGCCCGTGGACGACGACGCGGGCGAGGAGGACGCAGTGCCGGACTATCCGGTCACGGTGTTCTTTACCCGGGAAGGCTACCTGAAAAAGATCCCGCCGCAGGGCCTGCGCACCGCGGGCGCGCACAAGCTCAAGGAAGGCGACGAGATCTGTCAGCAGGTAGAGACGCGCAACAATATGGAAGCGCTGTTCTTTACCGACAAGCAGCAGGTCTATAAAAGCCGCCTGAGCGAATTTGAGGACGGCAAAGTGGCCCAGATGGGCATTTATCTGCCCGGACGTCTGGGCATGGATGAGGGGGAGAATATCCTTTCGATGGTGCTCACCAGTGACTATCAGGGCTGGATGCTGTTCTTCTTCGCCAGTGGACGCTGTGCCAAGATTCCCCTCAGCGCCTATGCCACCAAGCAGAACCGCCGCAAGCTGCTCAAGGCATACTCTGATAAGGAGCCGCTGGCGACCCTTCTGTACCTGCCCGAGGAGACGGAGCTGGCCATCCGCACCAGCGCGGGGCGGCTGCTGCTGGTGGGCACGGCGCAGATCGCCGCCAAAGCCACCCGTGACAGTCAGGGCGTGGCGGTCGTTACGCTGAAAAAGAACCAGAGCATTACCGCTGTGGCCCCCGCCGACAGTCTGGAACTGGCCGACCCGCACCGCTACCGGGTGCGCAGTCTGCCCGCCACCGGTGCGCTGCTGCGCGCGTCGGACAGCGCCGAGCAGATGAGCCTGCTGTAAGGAGGGCGCCATGCAGAATATCGACCTGATCTGTGTCGGCAAGCTCAACGCGAAATATTTTGCGGAGGGCGTGGCCGAATATCAGAAGCGGCTGGCGGGCTTTGCCAGCTTCCGCATCCTCGAGCTGCCGGAAGAAAAGATCGAGGAAAAGAACGCCTCTGAAGCCGTGGTGCGCAGAGCGCTGGAAAAGGAGGGCAGGGCCATCCTTGCCAGTGTGCGCAAGGGCGCGGCTCTCGTGGCGCTGTGCATCGAGGGCAAGCAGATCTCCAGCGAGGAGCTGGCGCAGTTCCTTGCCGACCGCGCCAACAGCGGGGCGGGAGACGTGGCTTTTGTGATCGGCTCTTCCCATGGCCTTTCGGAGGAGGTCAAACGCGCCGCCGCTCTCCGCTTCAGCATGGGCCGCATCACGATGCCCCACCAGCTTGCGCGGCTGGTGCTCACCGAGCAGATCTACCGCGCCTGCACCATCAACGCCGGGATGAAGTACCACAAATAATACGGGGTTTTTTGTTCCTTTTTGAAAAAAGGAACCGAAAAACTTTTTACTGGCAAGCTGCATCCGCGGCTTGCAAAACGTTTTATTGCAACCGGTAGTTGGGCGGCCAGCGTTTGCGCGCTCCCGCGCGCTGGGGCTGCGCCCGCGTTGCAATGGGACGATTTTTAGAACCGACCTCTCAGTCGCCTGCGGCGACAGCTCTCCCAAAGGGAGAGCCAAGAAGTGCACTACTGCAACGACAATGCCTTCCGTTGCGGTCTTGCCTCTCCCTTTGGGCAACGGCGACGACCGCGGCCAGAGGCCGAAACAGGGAGGAGCTGTTGGGGCCGCACTCTGATTTTTGCGAGGCCGCTCAAGGCCGATGCATAAAATCAGCAAGTGCAACCCGAGAGGTGGACGCGAGCAGCGCGAGCGGACGGAGAGGGCGAACGGGCGCAGCCCCCGCGCGCGGGAGCGCGCAAACCAGTGCCGCCGCCTTCCGTCCAACCAACAAACTCGCCCGCCCATCGCGCAGGCGATGGGCGCATTGAAAAGCTTTTTCGGTTCCTTTTTCTCGAAAAAGGAACAAACTCACATCCCCGGCCTCCACCCGGTGCAGTACCGGGCATAATCGCGGTCGGCCTGCTTGACGTAGAGCACCCACTCTTCGCCGCCGTCCTTTTTGGCGCGGGTGCGCACCTTTGTGGGCAGGTTCTGGCGGTGCAGCAGCTCGATCTCGTCGTCCAGATCGCTCTCGTCGTCAAAGGCATCCAGCTCGGTCCAGTGGGTGCAGAACAGCCAGAATTTGATCAGTGCTTCCATGCTTCTTCGCTCTCCTTGTCGGCGTCCGGCTCCGGGAGCGGGGCCAGACGGTAAAACGGCGCGATGGCGTTGGCGTCGCCGTGGCGCACGATGGAATAGGTAATATCACAATACGGCTGGATGGCGGTGCTCTTTTCCACCGTGGAGATCAGCAGCACCTGTAATTGCAGGCGGCGGAACAGCTCCATCATGGGCCGGATGCGGTCGCTGGTCATTTTGCTGAACGCCTCGTCCAGCAGCACCAGACGGATGCTGTTCTCGCTCTTTTCGTAGATCTGCAGCAGCGAGGCGCAGATCGCCACATAGAAAGGCGCCTGGTTCTCGCCGCCCGAGGAATCGCGGCTGACCCGCGAGAGATACGCCTTCTGGCCGGAGACCCGGTTGGTCACCTGGATATCGTAATCCAGATAGGTCCGATAATCCACATAGTCCGACAGCGTCACGCCGGGGGCGCGGCGTCCCTCCTGCCGGGCGCGGGTGTTCTCGTCCACGTCGGCCATGATCCGCTCCATCAGGGCCTCCACCTGCCGCTCATAGAGCGGGTCGGCGGTGGCGGCAAGGTTGTCCAGCGAATCCTCCGCAGTCATCTGCTGGTTGCCCTTGTCCACGATCACCTGATAGAACGCGGCCAGCTGCGGGTCGCGGCTCGGCTCCAGCTCGAACCGATAGACCTCCTCGCCATAGGTGAGCTGCTCCATCACCCGGTTGAGGGCGCGGAACTGCCGCCGGGCATTGAAGATATCGTCCTTCATGCGGAACAGGATGTCCTTTCGGAACCGGTCGCGGCAATCCTTCTGGGCCTGCTCCAGCCGGGCGGCATAGCGTTCCAGATCGATGCGCACCAGACTGTCATACTGTGCTCGGTACTGCTCCACCCCCGCGAGGCCCAGCGGATAGTCGCAGACATACCGCGTATTATATTCTCTCTGTGCGGGTTCCAGCTCGGAAGTCAGCCAGCTCTGCACCGCCTCGTCCATGCGGGTCTGGGCCTTTTCGGCCGCGAGGGCGGCGGCGCGGGGCGAGCGCTCCCCTTTCGCCAGCTCTTCCCAGCGGGCGCGGGCCAGAGGCTCCAGCAGCGGCTCCCGCGCAAAGAATGCCTTTGCGGCGTCCTCGCTCTGGCGGGCCGTCTCCACGGCCTGCTGACGGCCGACGGCGCAGCTGTCGAGCTGCTTGCGGCAGACCCGGACGTCGCCGCCCGCCTGCTCGACCGCGGCGCGGGCCGCATCCCACGCGGCCTCCCGGGTCTGTTCTTCCCGGTACAGCTCCCGCAGCAGCGGGTCCTCGCGGCAGTCGGCCAGCTTCTGCTCTGCCGCGGCGAGGGCGGCCTCGGCGGCGGCAAGGGCCGCGCGGCGGGACCACAGCGCCCCCAACTCCTCCAGCGTCCTGCCCCGCAGGATATCCTGATATTTGTCATATGCCTCTTTGAGTCCGCGCTCGGCCTGCTCCGCGGCGGCGCTGCGCTCCGCCAGAGCCGTGAGCTGCTGTTCCAGCGCCCCGGCGCGGGCGCGGCGGGCGTCCAGACCGATATACCGCTGGGGGCGGCGCAGGCGTTCCAGCCGGAAGGGGTGATGCCGCAGCAGGTCGCGGGTGGCGCTGTCCGGGAAATGCTCCAGCGTCTCGGCGGTATCGCAGCAGACGATGCGCCGCAGGATGGTGTCCGCATACTGCGCGGCCAGCGGGTTCTCGCTGGTGACCTGTGCGGCAAGGCTGTCCGCCGGGGGCGTGTCCGCCTTGCGGTTGGCATGGCGGATGCCCGGCGTATCCAGCAGGCTGATGGGGCCGACCCGGTCCCCCAGCGCCACGAAAGCGCTCTTGGCGGCCGCATAGTGGGCGGGCGGCACAAGGATATCGAACCGCCGGTCCCCCAGACAGGCCTCCACACAGTCCTGCCAGCTCTCGTCTTCCACGGTCAGCAGCTCGCAGAAGATGCGGGCGTCCGGCTCCATGCCGCGGCTCTTCAGCTCGGCATTGACCGCATCCCGGACCCTCGTGGCCGCGTCGCCGTGGGGATAGACCCACTTGCCGCCGGAGACCGCGGCAAGCTCGGCGTGCAGGGCCTCCTGCTCCCGGGCGCTGTCGGCGCGGGCCTGCCGCGCGGCAAAATAGGCTTCTTCCAGCGGCTTCCCGGCGTCGCGCAGGGCCGCGGTCAGGTCGGAGAAGCGCTCCTCGGCCAGCTCGCCGGGCCAGAGGGCGGGGTCTATCGCAAAGCCGCTGCGGCGCAGCACCCCCAGCAGGCCGCGGACTCGGGCAGCGGCCTGCTCCGACGCCGCCGCGGCACGGGTGGCGGCATCCCGGGCAGTCCGTTCCCGGGCCACGTCGGCGGTCAGAGCTTCCAGCGCGCGGCCCTCGCCCCCCGCCGCCGCGGCGCTGTGGGCCGCCAGATAGCTCTGGCGCGCGGCGGCTTCGGCGGTGCGGGCCGCGGCATAGGCTTCTTCCAGCCGGGCAAGCTGGGCACGGCCCGCCGCCTCCCGGTCCGCCCAAAACGCATCCTCCCCCGCGTCGGCGGCGGCGCGGGCCAGCAGCGCCGCGCCCCGGTTCACCTGCGCGGCGGTCTGCCGGGCCTCGGCCTCCCGCCCCGCGGCCACGATGCGCTCCAGCGCGGCGGCGCGGGTCTGCGCCTCGGCCAGAACGGCGTGCAGGTTTTCCAGCTCGATGCGGTCCCCCTGCAAGGCCTCCAGATCCAGCTCCGGCTGGGGCAGGATATACTGATACAGGAACTCCCGGAAGTTGGGGATCTCGTCCATGCTCGTGCCCATCTGGAACACTTCGTTGAACTTTTTGCCCAGCGGACTGGCGGCCCGCCCGATGCCCAGCGCCCGGCTGATGCGGTCCCGGGCCTCGCTGGGGCTGCGGGTATAGGCCAGCCGCCCAGACTCGGGCCGGAAGTCCTCCTTGGCGCTGGGCGCGCCGGTGCGCGGGTCGATGAAGGGGAGCTGTTCCAGCGTACAGCCCGGCTCGGAGACATACCACGTCTGGTCGCCGGGATGCAGCTCCTGCGCAGGGCTTTCGCTCTCCACCCGCACCGCGATGACGAAGGGCGCACGCTTTGCGCTGTCCCAGAACTCCGCGCCGATATAGGCCACGGTGTGGCCGGGGCGGCGGTAGGCATTCTCTCCGCGCTGCTTGGCGTGGACCGAGCCTTGCAGGGTGCGGCCGCTCTTTTTGTTGCCCAGCGCGTTGAAGCTGCGGTTGGTGGTCAGGCAGTAGCGGATGGCGTCCAGAATGGTGGTCTTGCCCACCGCGTTGACGCCGATCATATAGGTCAGGCGGGCGCAGTCAAAGGTCACGTTCTCGAAGTTGTGCCAGTTGACCAGCCGCAGGCGTTTCAGCTCGATCATGCCTCTTCCTCCCCCGCGCCGTCCGCGCGCTCGTACAGGCCCAGCTCCCCGCGGGTGCGGGCGGCCTCGGCGGCAGCGTCCGCCAGGTCGGCGTCCGGCAGCGCCAGCAGCACCGTCGGGAACACCTCGATGCGGCTGTCCAGACCGGTCAGCCGCCCCACGGGCCGCGCCAGATTGTACCGCCGCAGCGTGCGCAGCAATCGCTCGAGGGTGGGCTGGTCCAGACGGCGGGGCAGGTCCATCTTTTGCAGCTCGGTCTGAACCTCCTCCACCGTCACAAGGACCTGTTCCCCCGCAGAGGACAGGTCCTCGCGCTTTTGCAGATAGAGCAGGCGCAGCACCAGCAGCAGGATGCTCTCATATTTCAGCAGACGGGCCTGATTGCCCTCGTGCTCGTTGACCAGAGCCGCGGCCTGCAGCGGCGCGGGGTAGAGCGTGACCGTATAGCCCAGCGGCGCGAACACCGCCCGCACCTGTTCCAGATGATCCTGCACATACAGATATTTGGCCCGCTGGTCCTCCACGCCGCCCAGCACAAAGCAATGGCTGAGCAGATAGTTTGCGGTCTCCTCCAGCAGTTTATTCCCGGTCGGTCGCTGCATCGTTGGCATCCTCCTTGCGCGGTATCAGGATAAAGTCTTCAAAGCGGAAGCCGCCGTGCTCGACCCAGTGGCCGGTGCGCTGGATATCGTAGCAGCGCCGGGGCGACTCCGAATAGGTGTGCAGGCCGATGACCCGGGCAAAATCCTCCGGGTGCTCGTCCGCGAGGGCGGCCGCCGACACCCGCGGCCGCCCGGCCAGCGCCTGACGCGCCAGCAGCTCCACGTTCTCCTCGGTGACGGCGAGGCGCGCGTAGTCCAGCAGGAGCTTCTGCTCCTGTTCCAGCCGGGCAGGGTCCAGCTCGCAGGAGCCGACCGGCATGGGCGGAGCCTCGGACCGGGGCGCGGCGGGCGGGTACAACGGTCTGGGGCCAAAGACCTGCGCGGGCCAGAGCCGCAGCCGCGCGGCCACCGGGCCGTCGTCCGGCTCAAAGAGCTGCTCCGGCGTGCGGATGTCCTCGGCGTAGCGCCGCAGCAGCGCCGTAACGCTGCCCTGCGCCGACCGGTCGCTCAGCAGCAGGAACTGTGCCCGCTGCACGGCGCGGCGGCGGTAGCGGATATGGCTGGCGTCGATCTCCCGTATCAGGAGGCTCATCTCTTCCAGCGCGTCGCGCTGGCGCTGGATCAGCGCCCGCACCGCCGGGGCGGCCTCGGCGGGGGCGCAGCGCTCTACCCGGGCGTAATCGAGGGCGAGCCGGGGCAGATGATCCGTTTCGCAGGCGTCCAGCCCCTCCTCGAGGTAGGCGCGGTAGTTGAACAGGTTCTCGCTGGTCTTGAAGCGGTGATACGCCGCCGCCACGACCTTTTCTTCGTACTGGTCGAACAGCTCCAGCACCTCGCCGGGGGTGCGGTTGCGGGTCAGGCGGTCGATGTAGTGGCCGATGGAGGCGTTGAGCGCCCGCAGCGAGCGGTTGAGGGCGTCCAGATCGGCGGCCACCTCCCGCAGAACGTTCTCGTAGGGGTTTTGCTCCTCCCCCACGCCCCGCAGAAGCTGCCACGCCTTGTACAGCTTGCCGGTATAGGTGACGACACGGGGGTTCAGGATCTCTTCCAGCGCTTCCAGCAGCGGCGCGACCTCGGGCACGAAGGCAAGGCCCGGCTCCTGCTCATAGCTGCCGGGCTGCTCTTCCAGCCAGCCGGTGCGGCGCAGGCGGAGCAGGAATCCCAGCGCCAGCACATGAGGGTCCCGGGTGGGCGGGGCGGCCTCGTCGCCCGCGTCGTCGGCGTCCAGCGCCACGGGCCTGGCCAGCGAAGCAAAGTAGTCCTCGGCGCGGCTCACGGCCTCGGCACGGGGCAGGCTGTAATCCGCCGTGCGGCGGCATTCTTCCCACAAAAGCAGCAGCAGCTCCGCGTAAAAGGCCCGGTTCGGCCCGGCCAGCGGCCGGAACAGCCGCGGGCTGACAAGTTCAAAAAGCTGCATAAAAACGTGTCCTTTCTCGGTGCGAAATGTTCCCTCTTATTGTACCACATTTCGACCGCAGTGGAAAGAAAAAAGGGCGCGGACGGGGGTTTTGTTCCTTTTTCGAGAAAAAGGAACCTAAAAAGCTTTTCAGTCGCAAAACGCATTCGCGTTTTGCAGAGGGTTTTCTGGGAACCGGTGGTCGGGCGGCCAGCGTTTGCGCGCTCCCGCGCGCGGGGGCTGCGCCCTC
>JBJERT010000028.1:0-2233 GCA_051882435.1 Faecalibacterium sp. | reverse complement strand
TATTGCTGGTTCCCTTCAGGAACCGGATCTCCACCTGCGTATCGGTCATCAGGGCCGCGCCCTTTGCGATATTGTTGACCCGTTCATACAGCTCCGCAAGCTCCGGGGCAAAGGGCGCTCGCATCTGATACAGTGCGGACGCGTAAGGCTGCACGATATTGGGCGAGTTGCCTCCGGTGTCCGTAATGGCATAATGGATCCTGGCAGTCGATGGGATGTGCTCTCTGAGGAACTGGACTCCGATGTTCATCAGCTCCAGCGCGTCCAGCGCGCTCCTTCCTGCCTCCGGTGCCGCCGCCGCATGGGATGCCTTGCCGGTGAAGCTGTAACGAACCACATCGTTCGCCAGGACCGGGCCGGGAGGCATCATATTGCAGTTGTTCGGATGCCAACTGAAAGCCGCATCCAGCGAATCAAAGCAGCCCTCGCGCGCCATAAAGGTCTTTCCAGAGCCGCCCTCCTCAGCCGGGCAGCCGAAGAAGACCACAGTCCCGGGCTTGCCCTCTGTTTCCAGCGCATATTTGAGACCGACAGCACCCATGAGCGCGCCGACGCCGAGCAGATTGTGGCCGCAGCCATGTCCGTTCCCGTTGTTTTCGAGAGGTTCCTTCACGGCGACGCCTGCTTTCTGGCTCATGCCGGAAAGCGCGTCGTACTCTCCGAGAAAACCGATCACAGGCTTCCCGTTTCCCCACTCGGCGCGGAGCGCTGTTTTCAGTCCCGCTATGCCCGTGGTCACCGTGAAGCCTTCCGCCTCAAGAAAAGCGGCGTAATCCTGTACGGACTGCTTTTCTCCGAAACGGATCTCTGCGTTTTCCCAGATCCTGTCGCTGAGCGCATAGAAATCCGCCGATCTTTCTTCCAGGTACTGGATAGCTGTTTGTTTGTCCATAGAGATATCTCCTTTCATGAACTCATTCGTCGATACTGTCAGCGACGTTCTCTCCTTCGGCGTTCCGCCGTTTCCCTGTGAAGCACACGATCAGGATAGCGGAAAGCAACAGTTCGATACTGCACAGCAGGCCGGCAGTGCGCAGCAGAAGGCTGAGCTTTGGGTCCGGCATTCCGGCGGCATAGGCTTCCAGAAGATTCTGGTGGACCCTGAATTCTCCGAGCAGATAAATAATGAAGAACATTGCCAGCTGCTGCAGGATGCTGCCAGCCGTGTGGATCCTGAGCCGGACAAGCGCGCGCTCCAGAGGCACATGGCGCTCGTCGCGCATATAACATGTACCGGCCTCTGCTGCAGCGATGCTGCCGAAAGTCCCGGAGAGCACAAGACCGATCAGGTTGACGGTCTGAGACGGGACGATCAGCAGGAAGGACAGTGCCGCTGAAAGCAGCATGGATACGCGGCTCAACCGTTGACCGGGCAGGAGCCTCGCCAACGGCTTCTTTAGCAGTGCGGACAGGATGCTGCCCATCGCGATGGCGAGATAGATCCGCGTTGCCATGGAGGTGTTGCCAACAGAGCTGTGATAGATCAGACTGAACAGCAGCAGATGGCTTTTCACAGCGCCAGCCCAGTACGCCTGATAGACAAAGAATGTATACTTCCGGCGCCTGCACATCTCCAGCACAACAAATACGGCCAGCATCGCTGGCGTCAGCCAGATCAGCATGGAAACGCCGGACTGCTTATATTGGCGCAGGATGAGCAGACAAAGCAGCGTCAGCGCACCGAAGATAAAAAACACGGGTTTCTTTTGGGTAGTGTCAAAGGCATCCTGCCGTGCAAACAGCGCGTCTCCATCAAAGCGGAGCAGGATCCACAGTGCGCAGGCGATATAAAACAGAAACAGGAGAGGAACGATCGGCAGATGGCTTTTTTCCAGAAAAAGCGCCAACAGCATGACCAGCAGATACAGGACTGTGCCGATGCGCTTTCCCTGCTTCAGGGATGCGTCCCGCTGCGTTATGCTGGTATAGAGCGGGAGGAACATGGCCCGGACCGGAGCGAGACCGACCCCGATCAGCAGCGCGCTGACCATCAGCAGCGGCCGGTACAGGGATGAGAGCACCATCAATATTGCGCCGGGAAGCGCCAGCAGCAGCCCACCCCGCAGGATCCGATAGGGATTGGTGATCTCGCCGAACCCGCGCAAGGCGATCAGGCAGGCCCTCTGGATGGAATAAAGGATCACGACGGGCACAAAAAAGTTCACGGCTGTAGATCTCCCGGTCAGCAGGCCGGAGAATACAAGAAATGGCAGCATCATATAGCTGTCCGACA
>JBJERT010000027.1:41877-43818 GCA_051882435.1 Faecalibacterium sp. | reverse complement strand
CGGGAAATGAGGTTTTGCACCCAATGGAACTTGTTCTTCATCAGGCCATTCTCCACGTTCTGGATACGACGCTGGATGCGCCACAGCTTTCAGGCGGAGTTATGGAGCTGACCGCGGAAAAGACCGCCTATCTACAGGCGCATCTTGAGAAGCTGCTGGCCAGTGATGAGATCCGCCAGTGCCGCCCGCAGTCGGATTCTGCGTTCCGCAACGAGCTGGAACACAACGGCGACTTTGTCGATCTTTCCTGCCGTATCGCGGGAGTATTATTTGACTACATGCATGCCCATCCTACGATCCCCAGCGCAGACCTTGCCGTCGTGGATTTCACGCGGGAAGGCGCGCCGTGGCTGGGCATCCTCAAATTGAATTACAAAAACGGCTATACCCATGGCGCGGATACAGTGGACGGCGTGGCAGTGAACTCCCTTTTGCAGCAGCGCGCCTGCCTGCCTACCCAGAGCGGCAAGGTGGAGGAAGGCGCACTCATCGATCTGACAGACTACTCCATGCGCCTGCTGGAAAAGAAATATGACATCGACGGGCACAAGGAATTCTATTTGTCCACCGTCGTGTTCCAGTATACACAGGCTGAGCCGGAGAAAAAGAAGCTGCAGGCGATCCGGGAGGCGGCGGCTCAGGCGGTGCGCGACGCCTATGAGGACGAGCCTCACGCCGACGCGCAGGTGGCGATGCTGATCGCGAACCAGGCCGCTGAAAACGACAACCGTGTGACGGTGGAGCAGGTGCGTCGCCAGCTCGCAGAGGACTATCCGCTGGCGGCAGTACCTTTCGACGACTATGTGGAAAAGAGCGAGGTGCTGGAAAATGGCGCGCAGCCCGTGACGGTCACGCCCGCCCGCATCCGCCGCATGGAGAGCCGCAGCATCCGCACGGCCAGCGGGATCGAGGTGAAGATCCCCACCGAGATCCTCTCGGAGGAAGCAGAGGTGGAGTTTCTGCACGACCCGGATGGCAGTGTCTCGCTGCTCATCAAAAACGTCATTCTGTAACACCGACCGCCCCAGACAAATCATGAAAAGAGGAAATATGCCTTATGGAATTTCGGGAAAAGCCAATGGAAAATCTCATGCGCATCCGGGAAGGTGAGATCTGCAAAAATGTACGCGCGCTGATGCTGGACGGGGAGCAGGTCGTCGGAGCCTATAAAACAGTGCGCGATCAGGTGGTCTTTACGACCCATCGGGTCTTTCTGGTGGATATGCAGGGCCTGACCGGTACCCGGCAGGAAATTTTTGTGCTGCCGTATCGCAAGGTCCTTCATTTTGGCATCCAGACGGCAGGCTTCGGCGATCCGCTGCAAAACGCAGAGCTGACGCTCTGCTACGCCGACGAACATGAGGTGCGATTTGGCTTTATCGGGCAGGATGAGCTGCTTGCCATTGCCCGTACCATCAGCCGCTGCATCCTGTGACGCTGCTTTATTCTCAACAAAATACGCCCGCACGGAACTGCTTTCCGTGCGGGCGTATTTTTGAGAAGGGACAAACGGCAGGAGCACCTCACGCCACTCTTTTGACGGGGCGGTCACGCGGTGCGGGACTTCGAGTCAGTCCCCACCCTGTGTGTCCAGAAGATGGCAGTACTCATGGAACATTGCGCCCAGCTCTGTGCGGGCGGCATCCAGTTCCAAACAAACGGAGACGGACATTTGTCCGGCACTTTGCGCAGTGAGCAGTGCATCGATGCGCTGGATGCAGGCGCGGGACTGCTGTTCCAGCTCGGGAATACGGGAGATCACAGCGTGTTCACTCTCTGACGCGCCAGCCGCTCGTGCATCCAGACCATCAGAGCAAGCAGCGCCAGAAGGTAGAAGGGGAGCAGAGCGGGGGAGAGGTGCTGCGCCGCCAATCCATACAGCGGAGGCATCAGCATGCTGCCCACATAGGCACTGGCCATCTGTACGCCGATCATAGCCTG
>JBJERT010000027.1:38079-41777 GCA_051882435.1 Faecalibacterium sp. | reverse complement strand
TAGAACAGTCCCGCAAGGTTCGCGGCAGCTTCGGCGCTTACGCCGCGCACAAGGGTAAAGTAACTGCTGGCCCAAAGCCCGGCGGTGGACTCCAGTGCGCAGTAGCAGAAAAAGCATAGCATGATCTCCTTCGCTCCCGGGATGCGGATCACCTGCCCCAGCGTGAGTGCCTGCGGTGCAGGGCTGCCGTCATCGTCGGAAGTACGCTTTTTCCATAAAGGCAGGCTGACTGCCAGAACAATTGCCAGCAGGACCTGAAAGACACCAATGACTCGATAACCGGTGTTCCAGCCTGCGCCGTGGGCAAGAGCTGCTCCCATCACCATGGGGCCGACCGTCGTGCCCACGCCCCACATGCAATGCAGCCAGCTCATGTGGCGGCTCTCGTAGTGCAGCGCGACGTAGTTGTTCAGCGCCGCGTCCACACTGCCCGCACCAAGACCATAAGGAATCGCCCAGAGGCACAGCGCTCCAAATGTGTGAGAGATCGAAAAGCCCAGAAGGGCTGCCGCCGTCAGGGCCACGCTGGCCGCCGTGATGCCGCCGGCGCCGAAGCGGCGGGTGAGACGGTCGCTCTGCAGGCTGGAAAAAATGGTGCCGCAGCAGATGATGAGCGAGATCAGCCCTGCCGCCGAGACCGGAGCACCCAGTTCCGGGTACATGACGGGCCATGCCGAACCGAGCAGGGAATCGGGAAGGCCGAGACTGATAAAGGCAAGATAGATCAGGGGCAAAAGAAATGAGAACATGAGCTGGTTTCCTCCTGTGGCGATGATATGTCCGCCGCGGCTCCGCGGCCGTTCTGTTGGTATCATACCACCACAGGCTGCAAAAGGAAAGGACAAGACCGCCCTCTTTCTGGTACAAAACCGGCGCGTTCAAAATATATCCGCCCCCGGTCCCGTCAGATATATCTTCGTGCCAGCCGGTCGAGATTCTCCACAGCCACCTGGGCCCGGTTCAGCTCACCCAGAGCCTCCTCGGCAGCATTCTGCTCCAGATAACCGTCCGCCGCCCGCAGGGAAGCCTCCAATTCGGTGAAATCCTCCACCCGCAGGAAAATATGCATCTTTCGGCGCATCTCCTCGCAAAGCTCGGTCCCCTTTCCCAGAGCCTGTCGTGCGTCCACGGTCTCATCCTCCCGTACCGCTTCGATGGCATCCTCCAGCGCGTCTGAGATATCTTCCGCAAATCGCTGCACCCGGAAGCTGCTGTAGAAGGCCAGTGCCAGCAGCACGGCAACGATCCCTGCGCAGGCATACATCCGTTTCATGCCCCGCCTCCTTACTGTGAGCCGCCCGATGGGCGGTTCTGCTTTTTGATGAGCAGGTAATCCTCGGTGTCGTTGCCGACCAGCAGCAGGATCTCTTTGATCAACAGGGTATTGGCCTGTGCGGTGCGTTCGAGCCAATCCCGGTCCTTGCCGCACCAGCGCAGGTTATCCTCCAGAATCTCCCCGTCCAGCACGAAAGGGATCGTAGCGCTCGTGCGCTGGACCTTCAGCCCCAGATCAGAAAGGGTGACAGGTTCTTTTTCGGGCCGTAGCGCGACCGAAAGGCTGCCGTTGGTCTCCACAACGGCGTAGGAGACATCCCGCGGGTCGAAAACGTCCTTTCCGCGCAGCGCCTCCATCAGGTCGGCGGTGGTCAGGCGCAACATATGCAGGGCGTTCTGGTCGATCTCGCCGTCCAGAATGACCGTTTTGGGCCGCCCGGACATGAGGTTGAAGAATTTCTGACTGTGGAAGCTGAGCAGCGACCCGAGCATCTCCAGCGCTGCAATGAGGAACAGCGGGATCAGGCTGGAAGTGACCGGGACCTCCTCCGACTCGATGGAGATGGAAGCAAGGTTGGAGATCAGGATGGTGGAGACCAGCTCCTCGGGCTGCAGTTCGCCCAACTGGCGCTTGCCCATGAGCCGCATGGCAAACAGCACACAAAGATAGATCAGGATGGTGCGGAAGATCAAGAGCTTCAAAAGGGGACTCCTCCTGTCGGCGGAAATTTGCGTCGTATGGAACGGCTCCCGGGCGGGCATACTGCGACTGAACCAAAGGAGGAGATCTTTGATGCAGCAGCTCTCTGCAAGCCTGTCGGAAAACCTGACGACGCTCGATAGGATGTTTGGCACATCCGCAGACTATTATGCCAAATCGGTCCGACTTTATCACTGTCCCTGCTCCATCGTTCTGTTCGACGGCATGGCCAGCCTGGAATCGCTGTGGGCGCTTTTGCTGGACGCGGCCAGCCGGGGCACACCGCCGCTGCCGCCTACACGGATGCCGCACACGGGAGAAGAGGTATTCACCCTGTTGTTCCACTGTTCCGACCTTCCGGCGGAGAGCACACCGGTGGAGGATCTGGACGATCTGGTCAAACGCATGACGGCAGGCATGGCGGTCCTGCTGCTGGACGGCTGCGCGAAAGGCATCGCGTTCTCCGTGCAGAGCCTGAAATCCCGCTCGGTAGAAGAACCTTCGGGAGAGGGAAACATCCGCGGCTCCCGGGAGGGTTTTGCCGACCTTCTGCGGGTGAATCTGAGCCTGATGCGCCGTCTGGTGCGCAACGGCCAGCTCGTGCAGCAGGTGGCGCAGGCCGATACCGATATGAAGACGGAATATGCGGTCTGCTATTGCCGGGACAAAGCCGACCCTGCCATGGTGCGGCGTGTCGTGGATACGCTCAAGCGGGCCAGGCCGGAGCTTCTGCTGGATTCCAGCTATTTTGTGCCGTGGCTGCTGCCCTGTACGCTGCGGCTTTTCACGCCGGTCAGTTACACCGAGCGCCCGGCGGTGGCGGCCGCCAAGCTCAGCGAGGGCAAGATCCTTGTGATGGTCAACGGCAGTCCCTCGGTGCTGGTGCTGCCCGCGCTGTTCTGCGAAAATTTTGAGTGTCTGGACGATTACGCCACGACAGCAGGTTTTTCCTCCTTTCTTCGGGTGCTGAAATATGTCTCGTTCTATCTTACCATTTTTCTGCCGGGCGTTTTTGTCTGCCTGGCGGTCTATCTGCCCGAGCTGATCCCGCCGCAGCTGCTCTATAAGATCGAAGCCGCCGAGAAAGCCACGCCGCTGCCGCTGTTCGCGGAGATGGTCATGGTCATCCTGATCCTGGAGGTCATCCGTGAGGCGGGCCTGCGGATGCCGCAGTCGCTGGGCCATTCGGTCAGCCTTGTGGCAGCCCTCATCATTGGGGATGCGGCCATTGCCGCGGGGCTGATGAGCACGCCGGTCATCCTGACGGCAAGCCTGACCTCCATCGCGGTATTCGTCACGCCTTCGCTCTATGAACCCGCCACGCTGCTGCGGCTGGTGGTGGTGCTGGCGGCCGGATTGGCTGGGCCGGTGGGCCTGACGGCGGTATTTTTACTGTTCCTGTTCAGCCTGTCCACCGTTTCGGCGCTGGGGGTGCCGTATCTGGCACAGCATTCCTTTCCACAACAGCCGCTCGCAGAGGATGGTGTGCTGCGGCGCAACTATCGCCGCCTCTCGCAGCGGGGATTCAACATCTGGCAGAAACGGAGGGGATGAGTATGAAACAAAGCGAAGGCTTCTCTGCCCGCACACTGGCCCTTGGCATCCTGACGGCCAGTCTGGCGGTCTGTTTCCAGCAGACCGGGGCCGAGCGCCCGGCCCGCGCGGTGCTGCTGCTGGGGCTTCCCTGTGCGGTGGTGCTGGCGGCACTGGCCGCGCTGTTTTC